>NZ_JBFAZH010000005.1:0-29917 GCF_040681735.1 Actinoplanes sp. NPDC051633
GGACGAGGTGTGAGCCGGGGATAACCGAGGTGTCAGACATGGCTATATCATCCCAAAATAGGAGCAAAAACTTCGTCGAATCGTTCAGCGGTGAAGGGCTTCACGATGAAGAAGGCCGCGCCCGCCGCCTCCGCCTGCTGCTGCATCTCGGGCGTGCATTCCGAGGTGACGAAGCCGAACTTGACGTCGTTGCCGGACGCGCGGAGCATGCGCAGCACCTCGATGCCGGTCATCTCCGGCATGTTCCAGTCGGAGATGACCAGGTCGGGGCCCTCGGCGGTGGTCTTCTCCACCGCCTCCTTGCCGTCCGCCGCCTCCACCAGGTCGTGGTCGCCGAAGCCGGCCTGACGCAGCGTCCGGGTGACGATCTGCCGCATCACACGGCTGTCATCGGCGATCAGGATCTTCATGCCGTCTCCTCCTTCTTGCTGTCTCGGCTCTGCCACATCGAGACCGAGACCGGTTCGCCTTCCCAGACCCCGTAGAGGCCGCTGATCCGCTCCGCGTTCGGGTACTTCGTGGCCGACTCTGGCGCCAGCACCACCTGCGGCAGCGACAGGAAGCACCCGGCCGGCAGCATCGCCTTCACGTTGCCGCCGACGATGTTGGCCAGCTCGCCGAGGACGTCGGACAGGTCCTCCGGACTGACCTCGTCGGCCTCCACGGCCAGGAACGCGGCGGCCGCCTTGCGCGCGGCCACGGTGGACGAGGCGTACACCACGTGCCCGGTCCACGAGCCGCTGATCGAGACCGACGAGTGCACCTCGGACGGCTGCTTCTCATCGCCGGTGGGGATCAGCGGGTTGACCCCCTCGGGATCCAGATACGACACCCAGACCTGGCCCACCATCTCGGCGAGGTCGTTCTCATTCACCACCACGTCGACACTCATGAGTTCGCTCCGGTCGGAACTAGACCGAGCAGGGCCAATTTCTCGACCATCGCCCCCTCGGTGAACGGTTTGATCACGTACTCGTGGGCGCCGGCGGCGAGCGCCCGGACGATCTGGCTCTGCTCGCTCTCGGTGGTGACCATGACCAGCGTCATCTCCCGCAGCCGCGGGTCGGCCCGCACCTTCGTGACGAACTCGAGCCCGTTCATGTTCGGCATGTTCCAGTCGATCAGGGCCAGGTCCGGCACCCCGTCCATCGTGGCCAGCAGGTCGAGGGCCTCCTGCCCGTCACCCGCCTCCACCGCCTCGAAGTTCAGCTTCGTGACGATGCGCTTGAGGATCATGCGCATCGCTCGGGAGTCGTCGATCACCATGGCGCGCATGCGGCCTCATCCCCTCCTCGCGGCGCCGGCCGGCGCGGCGGTACGGATCCGGTAGGCAGAGGTCCGTCCGGCCGCCACCCGTTCATAGTTGTCATCGATGCCGATCGTCGTCTCGGCCGCCCCGAGGAACAGCCAGCCGTCCGGCCGCAGCAGCCGGGCGACGTTGCGGAGCACGCTCTTCTTGGTCGCCACGTCGAAATAGATCAGGACGTTGCGCAGGAAGATCACGTCGAACGGGGGCATCGGCGGCAGCGGCGCGGTCAGATTCATCAGCTTGAAGCTGACGTTGCGGCGCAGCGACGGCGCGACCCGCCAATGCGCGCCCGCGCGCTCGAAATACTGCACGAGCTGGGCCGCCGGCAGGCCGCGGTTCACCTCGACCTGGCTGTACTCGGCGGTCTCCGCCCGGTTGATCATCTCGGTGGAGATGTCGCTGCCAATGATCTCGTACGACCAGCCGGTGGGCAGGTTCTCGACGAGCGTGATAGCCAGGCTGTACGCCTCCTGACCGCTGGAGCTGGCCGCCGACCACACCCGCACCCGCCGGTTCGCGCCCCGCGACTTGACCAGCTCGGGCAGCACCACGTCGGTGAGCGCGTTGAACGGCTCCCGGTCGCGGAACCAGGACGTCTCGTTGGTGGTGAGCGCGTCCACGATCCGGCGCTGGTTCGCGGCGTTGGGCCGCCGCTGCAGCTCGTTCAGGAACTCGGCGACACTGGCCGCACCGACCTGCCGGGCGACCGGGATCAGCCGGGCCTCGACCAGATACTCCTTGCCGGGCGCGAGCACGATGGACGCCTCCTTGCGCACCAGCGTGGCGACGAAGGAGAAGTCGGCGGCGGACAGGGTCATCGGGCCACCGCCGCGGACCGGCCGACCTTGAGGCGGGCGGTGAGGGCGCCGGCGATGCGATCCAGCGGCAGCACCTCGCCGGCCAGCCCGGCCTGCACGACGGCGCCAGGCATGCCCCAGACCACCGAGCTGGCCTCGTCCTGGGCGAGCACCTCGGCGCCCGCGTCCCGCAACACCTTGGCGCCGCCCCGGCCGTCGGCGCCCATGCCGGTCAGCACCACCGCGTACGCGCTCCCGCCGTAGACCTGGGCCACCGACCGGAACATGACGTCCACCGCGGGCCGGCAGGAGTTCTCCGGCGGCGCGCCGCTGAGCTGGATCACCACGCTCGTGCCCCGCCGATGAACGACCAGGTGCTTGTCGCCCGGCGCGATGTAGACGGTGCCGTTCGCGAGCTCCATGCCGTCGCCGGCCTCCACGACCGACAGCGACGTGCTGCGGTCGAGGCGCTCGGCGAACATCCGGGTGAAGACCGGCGGCATGTGCTGGGTGACCACCATGGGCACGGGCAGGTCGGAGGTGAGCCCGAGCAGCACTTTGGTGAGCGCGTCCGGGCCGCCGGTGGAGCAGCCGACCGCGATCAGGTCGACCCTGCCCTGCGGGCCGCGCCGCGCGACCTGCGGCGCGCTCTTGACCGGCGGTGGCGGAACGGGCCGCTTGTAGAGGGCCGCCGGCTTGGCGGGGGGCAGCAACCGCTGCCCCAGCGCCTTGATCTTGGGAACCATCTGGGTACGCACGGCGGCCACCGACTCGGCGATCGATCCGACGTTCGACGGCTTGGTGACGTAGTCGGTGGCTCCCGCCGCGAGGGCTTCGAGGGTCGCCGAGGCGCCCGCGGCCGACAGCGTGCTGAACATGATCACGGGCAGTCGCGGGTGCCGTTTGCGCAGCTCCCGGACCGCCTCGATGCCGTTCATCTTGGGCATCTCGATGTCCATGGTGACGACGTCGGGCTTGAGCTGGTCGATCTTCGCCTGGGCGAGCAGGCCGTTCGCGGCGGTGCCGACCACCTCGATGCCGGGCGAGCCGCCGAGCGCGTCCACGATCAGCTTGCGGACCACCACGGAGTCGTCCACGACGAGGACACTGATCATCACAGCACCCCCTTCTCGCCGAGCCAGGACGGGCCGAGGGCCGCGACGACCGGCGCGAGCAGCCGGTGCGCCGTCGCGGTGTCCAGCAGGTCGCGGACGACCAGCGCCTGGACCGCGCCGCTGAGCATGTTCCAGACCCCGCCGGCCCGGTCGGCCAGCGGAATCGCGGCCGTGTCGACGGCCTGCACCAACAGCATCTGTGCTGCGGCGGCCGTGCGGACCCGATCCGACAGATACGCCGCCCACGACGCCGAATGCACGGCCGGGGACCACCCCCCGGCGTTGCGTCGCGCGTCCTCCGCAGCGGTCACCAGGCGGCTCAGATCCTTCTGCCTGATCGACCGCAGCTTCTCCAGCAGCGAGGACACCGCATAGTGATGCGGGCCGAGGTCGATCGGGGCGGTGACGGTCAGCTTGCGCATCGCGGAGACCCAGCCGGCGCCGAGCATCCGCCGGGTCGAGGCGTCGAGCACCTCTCGCAGATAGCTGGCCACGGCGGCGTCGCAGAGCAGCGCGGTGGCCGCCTCGGCGTCCCGGCTCTGCTTGGCGTCCCGGCCGGTGCCCTGCCAGGTCCAGGCCATGACGTCGTAGCGCAGGCAGGTGAGCAGCGCGTCCACCGTGCCGATCGGGGCCCGCTCGACCAGGGCCAGCGCGCCGGCCGGGTCGTCCTCCTTCATGGTCTTGAGCGACGGCATCCGCCGGGCCGCGCTCTCCACCTCGACCCAGAGCGGCCCGCGGACGTCCTCGTGCGGCAGGCGCTCGGCCAGCACCGACAGGTCGCCGGCGCCCAGTCGCAGGCCGCGCAGCATCACCTCGGCCGTCGCCGACCCGCCGCCCAGGCGGGTCAGGTCGAAGCCCAGGACGGGCGCGCTGACCAGGCTGTACATCAGGTGGTGGCTCGATAGGTGTCGACGGCCTGGTGCACGTCAAGGAGCAGCATCAGCCGGCCGTCCAGCTTGAACGTGCCGATCACCAGCTCCCTGGTCGGGCCGCTGAGCGTGTCCGGCGGCGGCTCGAACGCGTCGTCGTCGAGGTCCACCACCTCGCCGATCCGGTCCACCAGCAGGCTGACCGGCTCGCCGTCGCCACGCAGGATCACGTTCATCACCGGGCCCTGCAGCGCCTGCCGGGCCAGCCCCAGCTGCACCCGCAGGTCCACCGCGGCGATCACCTGACCGCGCAGGTTGAACAGCCCGCCGACGGCCGGCGGGGCGAGCGGCACGGGGGTGTACTCGTTGTAGGAGAGCACCTCCTGGACCGTGTCCACCTCGACCCCGAAGAGCTGGTCGGCCACCTCGAACGTGGCGAACTGGCGACTCGCCATGTCAGGCCTCCACCAGCATCGGGTCGTCCGCGTCGCGGTAGAAGTTGGGGTCGGCGGCGAGGATCGCCCGGCGCACGTCGAGCAGCTCGGTCACCCGCTGCTGGATCACCGCCGTGCCGACCAGGCCGTCCTCTTCGGCGTCCCGGCGGGCGGCGGTCGAGTTCTCGGCGATGTCGACGATCCGGTCCACGACCAGCGCGACGCTGCGGCCGCCCTCGCTGTAGACCACCACCGACACGGTGTCCCCCTCGGGCTCCTCGCCGTACGCCCCCAGCAGGTGCGACAGCCGGACCAGCGGCAGGATCTGCCCGCGGTACTGCACGACCTCGCGGGAGCCGGCCTGCTCGATCCGGTCGCGCGGGAACTCCTCGAGCCGGGTGACTGTGTCGAGCGGGATCGCCACCCGCCGCTCGCCGACCGCGGTGACCAGCAGCCGCTCGCCGCCGCCGGTCGTCCCGCTGCCGCGGGAGGTGCCGATCGTGTTCTCCCGCTCCGAGTCCTGGGCCAGGTGGGAGCGGCGGGCCAGCGAGGACACGTCCAGGATCAGGCCCACCTTGCCGTCGCCCAGGATGGTGGCGCCGGCGTACATCCCGATTTCCTTGAACCTGCTGTTCAGCGCCTTGACGACCACCTCTTCGGTGTTCAGGACGCGGTCCACGACCAGGCCGAAGCGGCGGCCGTCGGCCTGCAGCACCATGATGTAGACGCCCTGGTCGCCGCCCACTTCGAGGCCGAGCGCGCGGTCCAGCCGGACCAGCGGCAGCAGCTTGCCGCGGAGGCGGTAGACGGGCGCGCCGGAGGCGTACTCGATCTTGGTGGACTGGCCGTCGATGAAGACCAGCTCGAGCACGGCCACCTGCGGGATGACGTAGCGCTGATCACCGCAGTCCACGGTGAGCGCCTGGATGATGGCCAGGGTCAGCGGGATGTTCAACCGCCAGACCGTGCCCTCGCCGAGCGTGGAGTCGACGCTGACCGTGCCGCCGATCCGCTCGATGTTGGTCTTCACCACATCCATGCCGACGCCGCGGCCGGACACGTTGGTGACCTGGGCGGCGGTGGAGAAGCCGGGCTGGAAGACCATCGCCATGATCTCCCGCTTGTCCATGCCGGCCACCTGGTCGGCGCGGATCAGACCCTTCTCGACCGCCTTCTCCGCGATCCGGTTGACGTCCATGCCGGCGCCGTCGTCGGCCACCTCCACCGCGACGTGCCCACCCTCGTGGTACGCCCGCAGCGTCAGCGTGCCCTCGGCGGGTTTGCCGGCCGCCGTCCGCAGCTCCGGCACCTGGATGCCGTGGTCGACCGCGTTGCGGACCAGGTGGGTCAGCGGGTCCTTCACCGCCTCGAGCAGGCTGCGGTCCAGCTCGGTCTCCTTGCCCTGCATGTCGAGATGGACCTGCTTGCCGAGCGAGTTGGACAGGTCGCGGACGACCCGGGGCAGCTTCGACCAGATGTGGTCGATCGGCTGCATCCGGGTCTTCATGATCCCCTCTTGCAGCTCACTGGTGATCATGCCGAGCCGCTGGGCGATCCGGACCAGCGCCGAGTCGCCGGTCTCCATCACGCCGCGGACCAACTGGTTGCGGGCCAGCACCAGCTCGCCGACCATGTTCATCAGGTTGTCCAGCAGATCGACGTCGACCCGGATGGCCTGGTCGGCGACGCTGCGCTTGGGCGTCTGCTGCTGCAACGCCTCGTTCACCGCGGCGGGCTGGGCCTTGCCCTCGTCGAGCAGGATCGTGCCGAGCTTGCGGTCGTCGCCCTCGAGCTGCTGGGCCAGCGCCGAACCGACGTCGGCGGGATGGGCGGCGCCCGACTCGACGAGCATCTCGCCGAGCGGCTTGCGCTGCCCCTCAACGGGCTCGGGCGCGGGCCGGGTCGCCTCGTCGAGCGGCACCGGCGTCTCCTCCGCGGCCTTCGCGGGGGGCGCTTCGGACGACGGCGCCTGCATCTGCGCGTGGACCGTGCTGATGATGGCGTCCACGTCGACGTCACCCTCGTTGCCGGTCTCCTCGATCGCGGTGAGCAGCGACCGGACGCCGTCGATCGTGGCCAGCAGCGTGGTGATCGTCTCCGGGGTGACCGGCTGCACGCCGTCCCGCAGCCGGGAGAGCAGTGACTCACCGGCGTGCGCGAGCGTCTCCAACCGGCCGAAGGCAAGGAACCCGCTGGTGCCCTTGATCGTGTGAATGGCCCGGAAGATGCGTGAGATCAGGTCGCGTGAGTTCGGCTCCTGCTCGAGGTCCACGAGGTCCCGGTCGATCTGGTCCAGGTTCTCGTGGCTCTCCATGAGGAATTCGCCGACGATCTCACCAAGGTCTTCCACCGTGTGGTACCTCCCCTAACCCTCGTCGCCGGACGCTTTGCGGTAGCGGTATCCGAAGCCGCGGACCGACTCGATCGGCGAGTCGTCCGGCTCGGACCAGCCGAGCTTGCGGCGCAGGCGCAGCACGGCGAACTTCACTCGCTCCTGGCCGATGCCGGTGGGGTCGTCCCAGGCCTGGGTCAGGAGCTGATTGGGGCTGAGCACCGCGCCGGCGTGCCGGACCAGCGCGTTGAGCAGCCGGAACTCGGTGGGCGTCAGGCGCTTCTCGTCACCCTTGACGTAGACGCGGCGCTTCGTCGGGTCCAGGTGCACCAGGCCGTCGTCGTAGATCTGGCTGGCCCAGCTGTTCTGGCCGCTGGACGAGCGCCGGAGCAGGGCCTCGACCCGGGCGAGCAGCTCGTTGTTGGCGAACGGCTTGGTGAGGTAGTCGTCGGCGCCGCCGCGCAGCCCGCGTACCTTCTCCGTCTCCTGGCCGTGGGCGGTCAGCACGAGCACCGGCACGTCGGAGACGTCGCGTAGCCGCTCGAGCACCTGCCAGCCGTCCATCTCGGGCAGGCCGACGTCGAGCACGACCAGATCTGGGTGCTCGGCGTACGCCTCCTTTAGCCCGGTACGCCCGTCGCCGGCGTGCGCCACCTCGTACCCGGCCCGGCTGAACAGCAGCCGCAGGGCCAGCGCGATGTCCGGGTCGTCCTCGACCACCAGCAGCCGGCTCATCCGGCGTCACCGGTGAACGTCACGCTCGTTGTACCCATCGCCACAACCCCCGTAGTGGGCCCGCAGAAAGACACGCGAAAAACCACGATAGCGTGATGTGTCCAAGCAAATACGGACAGTTATAGTTTAGCGTGCTTATCCGCCGTCCGGGCCGGTCCGTGAGGATCTGGTGACCACCACGCTCGAGGCTCGTTTCCTGGCCGTCATCTCCCACGAGCTGCGCACGCCGCTCACCACGATCGCCTCTTTCACCGAGAGCCTCGACTCCGACGATCTCGCACCGGACGAACGCTCGCTGGCACTTTCCGCGGTCCGGCGCAACACCGACCGCATGCTGACGCTGGTCGACGACCTGATGGTGGTGAGCCGGCTGCAGACCGGCGACATCGACGTGCGACCCGCCGACGTCGACCTGGCCGCGCTCATCCGGGAGGCCATCGACCTGCTGGCCGACCGGGAGCCGCACACCGCCGCGACGCTGACGGACGGCGCCGGGCCACTGTTGCACGCGGACGGCGCGCTGCTGCGTGACATGTTCTACGCGGTGCTCGGCACGGTGGCCAGCGGGGCCGCCGACCGGTCGGCGGCGATCGAGTCGCGGGCGGACTCCGACGCGTGGACCGTGATTATCACCGCGCGGCAGTCGGAGCAGCTCACCGACGAGCACCTGATGGCCGGGATGCTGGCCGCGCCCGAGCCGCCGCACCGGCGCCGCAGCACCGCCCTGTGGATGCTGCTGGCGGATGCGATCGCCACCCGGCACGGCGGATCGGTCGAGCTGACCTACGATCCGGCGACCGGGGCCGGCGCCTCGATCCGGCTTCCGCTGAAACCTCCAGCCTGACAGGACCCTCCGCGGCGGCGGACAGGAACGCCGATAAATCGGACGGACGGCCGGGCGGAACGGTCCGATGACTCCATGATCTGGAAGTCCCTCATCGCCGGCCTCGCCGTGCCGGTCCTGCTGACCCTGCCCGCGCCGGCCTCGGCCGCACCGACCTACTCGCCGACCGGCATGGTCAGCTTCGAGCTCTTCACGGCCACCAACGAGGCCCGCGAGAAGGCCGGCTGCCCGCCGCTGCGTGCCGACACCGAGCTGATCGTCGCGTCGATCCGGCAGAGCCGCTACATGGCGGTCACCCGCAACTTCGGGCACGCCGGGCCGGGCGGCTCGACCTTCGTGACCCGGGCCCGTCAGGCCGGCTACCAGCAGCCCGCCGGCGAGAACATCGCCTGGGGCTTCCGCGACCCGGCCGACGTGATGCAGGCGTGGCTGGCCAGTCCGGCGCATCGCGCCAACATCCTGAACTGCGACGCGCGCTCCATCGGCGCCGGCGTGCGGCTCGCCGAGGACGGGACGCCGTACTACACGCAGGTCTTCGGCTGGGACTGAGCTACAGGGCGCAGTTGACCAGGACCGGTTCGGGGTGCAGCTCGACGCCGAACCGGTCCCGCACCCCGTCGCGGATGATTCGGGCCAGGTCGAGCAGGGCCGACGTGCTCCCCTCGCCGCGGTTGGTCAGCGCCAGCGTGTGCTTGGACGAGATCGCGACCCCGCCGCCGGTCGTGAAGCCCTTGTGGAAACCGGACCGCTCGATCAGCCAGGCCGCGGGCAGCTTGAAGCCGTCGCCGTTGGGCCAGTTGGGCATCGACTCCTCGGGCAACGCGGCCACGATCGGGTTGGTGAAGAACGACCCCACCGACCAGGTGTCGCGGTCGTCCGGGTCGAGCACCATGCCCTTGCCCGCGCGCAGCTTGAGCACGGTCTCCCGGGCCCGGTCCAGCGGCACCCGATCGCCGGCCCGCACGCCGAGCTGCCGCGCGAGCTCGGCGTACTTGATGGGAGCCGACTCCGCGGAGAGCGCGAGCCGGAAATCGACCTCGAGCACCACCCAGCGGTCGCTGTGCTTGAAGACGCTGGTCCGGTAGGCGAAGCCGCACTCGCTCGCGTCCATCGCCACCACCCGGTCGGTCACCCGGTCGTAGGCGTGCACCGCGACGATCGTCTCGGCGACCTCCTGGCCGTAGGCACCGACGTTCTGGATCGGCGTCGCACCGGCCGACCCGGGGATCCCGGAGAGGCATTCGAGACCCGACAACCCGAGCCCCAGGGTACGAGCGACGAACGCGTCCCACGGCTCGCCGGCGGCCACGCGCACCGTGACGTGCCCGTCGTCGCGGGCCACCTCGCGCATCCCCCGGGTACGGAGCAGCAGCACGTGACCGCCGAACCCGGCGTCGCCGACGACGACGTTGCTGCCTCCTGCGAGGATGAGCGTCGGCTCCCCGGACGCCGTGGCTTTTCGCACGATTGCTACAGCATCGTCGGTTTCCGACACGACCGTCAGCGTGCCTGGCGGGCCGCCGAGGCGTAGCGTCGTGTAGGCCCCGAGCGGGCCGGGGTGGGCGTCGATCACGGCGTCAAGCCTAGGGGTTGTAAATTTCGCAGGACTCGGGCGGGAGCTCGTCATGAACAGGTTGCACGCGACGAAGGACTTCTGGCTGGCCGCGCTGCGGGCGGATGCGCCGGTGCTGCGGGATGCGGTCGAGGAGGCCGGTCCCGGTGCCGCCGTGCCCTCGTGCCCCGGCTGGACCGTCGCCGACCTGGTCGAGCACCTCACCTCCCTGCTGCACTGGGTCCGCGAGTCCGCCGCGCGCGGCGTGGTGACCAGACCCGACGACCGGGTGGTGCCGCAGCCGCGGCCCGACTGGCCGGACGCGCTCGAGGCCCTGCGCCGCGAGCTGACCGGCACCATCGAGACGCTGGACGCGCTGGATCCCGAATTCCCGGCGTGGACCTGGCCGGCACAGGCCAAGAAGGCCGGCTTCTGGCACCGCCGGATGGCCCACGAGATCTCCGTGCACCGGTGGGACGCCGAGAGCGCCGCCGGCCGGGCCACCCCGATCGAGGCGAAACTGGCCGCCGACGGGGTCACCGAGATCCTCGACACCTGGCTGCCCGCCGGCCGGCGGCACGAGCCGACCGAGCTGCAGGGAGTCGTGCATCTGACCGCCACCGACGCGAGCTACGAGTGGTTCGTGCGGCTGCGCGGGGCCGGGGTGGCGCTGCTGGACACCGGCACGATCCTCGACACCGACGATCACCACGCGCGCGCCGCGGCCACCGGCACGGCCAGTGAGCTGCAGCTCGTGCTGATGGGCCGCCGTCCGATCGAGGCGGTCTCGCTGACCGGCGACCGGCGGTTGATCTCCGCGCTGCACGCCGCCTGACGTCCCATGATGCGGAAACGGTTCCGCAACCCACGATCATCTGCCGCAAAGGCGAATGGAATTACGCTGTACCCCGGAAGGGGCACCCATTCGCAGAAAGCGGTGAAGGCATGACGGCAACCGTCACGTCGGAGGCGACGGAGCCCGGCGGCGCGGGCGAGGCGTCCGGGCTGAGGTTCCCGGACGGATTCGTCTGGGGCGCGGCAACGGCGTCTTATCAGATCGAGGGTGCGACCACCGAGGACGGCCGAGGGCCGTCGATCTGGGACACGTTCTCGCGTACGCCCGGGAAGGTCTACGCCGGGCATACCGGCGACGTCGCGTGCGACCACTACCACCGCTATCGCGAGGACGTCGCGATGATGGCGGACCTGGGGCTGGCGGCGTACCGGTTCTCGGTCGCGTGGCCGCGGATCCGCCCGGACGGCACCGGGCCGGTGAACACGCGCGGGCTCGACTTCTACGACCGGCTCACCGACGAACTGCTCGGCAAGGGCATCGAGCCGCTGGTCACGCTCTACCACTGGGACCTGCCGCAGACGCTGCAGGACCGTGGCGGCTGGGCCAACCGGGAGACCGCCCTCGCGTTCGCCGAGTACGCCCAGGTCATGTACGCGAAGCTCGGCGACCGGGTGCAGACGTGGACCACGCTGAACGAGCCGTGGTGCTCGGCGTACCTCGGGTATGCCAGCGGCCGGCACGCGCCCGGCATCACCGATCCGGTCGCGACCTTCCGCGCGGTGCACCACCTGCTGCTCGCGCACGGCCTGGCGGTCGAGGCGCTGCGCGGGGCGGGCGCTCGTACCCTGGGCATCACCCTCAACCCGTCCGAGGTGCAGCCGCTCGACCCGTCGAACGCGGCCGATCGCGAGGCCGCCCGGATCGTGGACGGCCTGAACAACCGGATCTTCCTCGACCCGCTGGTCAAGGGCGCATACCCCGAGGACATGCGCACGCTGATGTCGCGGTTCACCGACCTGGGGTTCATCCAGGACGGCGACGAGAAGCAGATCAGCCAGCCGATCGACGTGCTCGGCGTCAACTTCTACAGTCCCGCCTACGTGTCGGCGAAGCCGGGCGCCCCGGCCGCGCCGGATGCGCCGGGCACCGAGGGCATCGAGTGGCGGCCGCCGGTCGGTCCGGTCACCGACATGAACTGGCAGATCGAGCCGGCCGCGCTGACCCGGCTGCTGGAGCGCCTGCAGGCCGACTACGGAGTGCCGCTGCTGATCACCGAGAACGGCGCGGCGTATTCGGACGGCGTTCATGACTCGCGCCGGATCGAGTACCTTGACGGGCACTTGAAGGCCTGCCTGGACGCGATCTCCCACGGTGTTGACCTGCGGGGGTACTTCGTGTGGTCTTTGATGGACAACTATGAATGGGCGGAGGGCTACGCCAAGCGCTTCGGCATCGTGCAGGTGGACTACACGACGCAGGAGCGCATGCCGAAAGACAGCGCGCGCTGGTATTCCGACGTGATCCGACGCAACGGCTTGGAGTGAGTTGATGGTGACCCGGGAGCGGCCGACCCTCGAGGCGGTGGCCCGGCGCGCCGGGGTCTCCCGGGCGACGGTCTCCCGGGTCGTCAACGGCTCGACCACGGTGGCGGTGGCCATTCGCGATGCGGTCAACGCCGCCGTGCAAGAGCTCGGGTACGTGCCCAACCAGGCCGCGCGCAGCCTGGTGACCCAGCGCACCGAGTCGATCGCGCTGATCCTGCCCGAGACGGCGAGCCGGGTCTTCTCCGACGACCTGTTCTTCCCGGCGGTGATCCGGGGCGTCAGCCAGGAGCTGGAGGCGGCCGACAAGCAGCTGGTGCTGATGATGGCCGGGTCCGCCGCCAGCCACGACCGGGTCGAGCGCTACGCGATGGCCGGCCACGTCGACGGCGTCATGTTCGCCTCGATGCACGGCGCCGATCCGCTGCCGGGCAAGCTGGCCCGCCTCGGCATCCCGGTGGTGTGCAGCGGCCGGCCGATGTCCCCGCCCGAGACGCTGATCCCGTATGTCGACGTGGACCACTTCGGCGGCGTGGCGCAGGCGGTCGGGCACCTGGTCGCCCAGGGCCGGCGGCGGATCGCGACCATCGCCGGCCCGCAGGACATGGTGGCCGGCGTGGACCGCCTGAACGGGTACCGGGCGGCGCTGGAGGAGGCGGGCCTGCGCGGCCACGAGGCGATCGGCGACTTCACCCGCGAGTCGGGCGTCAAGGCGATGAACGCGCTGCTGGCCGCCGACGGCAGCCTGGACGCGGTCTTCGTGGCCTCGGACATGATGGCACACGGCGCGCTGCAGGCGTTGAAGGACGCGGGCCGCCGGGTGCCGGAGGACGTGGCGGTGATCGGCTTCGACGACTTCGAGATCAGCCGGTACAGCGACCCCGCCCTGACCACGGTCCGGCAGCCGATCGTCGACATGGGCCGCACGATGGCCCGGCAGATGCTCGGCCTGGTCGACCACGACGAGCACGTGCCCAGCTCGGTGGTGCTGCCCACCGAGCTGGTCGTCCGCGCCTCGGCCTGACCATCGGCGACGTGGCTGGGCTGCCACTTCGGCTCCAGCCCAGCCGCGCAAGCGAAAAGTGGTAGTCGAGCCGCCTTTCCGAGGGTCGGAAAGGCGGCTGGGCTACCACTTCGGGTTTCTGGGTCAGAGGCTTGAGGGGAGCGTCACTATGTCGGTGGGCTGGTGGAGGACCTTGCGGGAGAGGAGGGCGCCGCCCGCGACCGCGGCCGGCATCAGCAGGACCGCGCCGAGCGGGATCAAGAAGGTCAGGAAGACCGCGACGCCGAAGCCCATCGCCAGCGGGCGCTGCTTGCGCAACTCCGCCCGCCGGTGCCGCAACCGCTGCCCGCGGCGCTGGAACGGCACCCCGGTGAGCTCGACCGCCAGCAGCCAGCCGCCGACCGCGCCACCGAGCGCCAGCCCGATGATGTTGCCCACCACCGGGATGAAGCCGAGCAGCAGCAGCGGGATGCCGAGCAGGATGCTCAGCCCGACCATTCGCAGGCCGTCCACCAGGCTGCGGCCCATCGACCGCCACCAGACGAGCTCCACCGCGTCCCGCACACCGCCGAAGCGGTCCTCGACCAGCTCGGAGATCTTCTCGTAGAACGGATCGCCGATCACCAGCGTGACCGCGGTGAAGGTCAGGACGGTGAGCAGGCCCGCCACGCCGAGGACGGCCAGCCCGGCGAAGATTTGCAGCGCGTCACGCCAGCCGTCCGCCCAGTCGTCGGCGAACCAGGTGACACCTCGCGCCAGGTCGTCGATGTAGACGGTCAGCGTGACCAGCGCGGCCGCGTAGAGCAGTCCCGAGATCAGCGCGGGCAGGACGCCCAGGCCGAACAGCCGCGGCTGTCGCATGACGAGGCCCAGACCCCGGCCGAGCAGCCCGGCCCCGGTGAAGAACTGACTGATCGCGGCGCGCATGCCGCACAGGGTATGTCAGGGGATCAGGCCCGCTCCGATGCCGCCGGTGCTCGGGTCGGTCGATGGCACGGCCGACTCGGTGGGCGACGGGGTCGGCGGCTCGCTGATGTCCGTGGGCGTGGGCACGGGCGGGTCGGTGAGCGGCGGAAGAGTCGGGATCGACACCGCCGGCAGCCCGGTGGGGGAGGTAGTGGCGGCCAGCGTCGCGCGAGGGACGACAGCGGTCGCGGACGCTGCTGAGGACGACGGCCGCGGGCGGCCGCCGTCGTTCACGGGCGACTCCGGGCCGTTCCCGCTGCCGGTCCGGTCAGGGCCGCCGAGCGCGCCGGCGCCGCCGGGCGCGGCCGCGGAGGGGGGCTGCGGCGTGGAGGCCGGGCCGCCGAGGGTCCAGCCGATCGTCACGGCCATCGGCAGCCCGAGGGCCACAAGACCGAAAAAGACGGATTTAGGGGAAAGCCGCACGCCAGGAACACCGGTTGGCGGACCGGAAAAGTTACGGGTTCGCCGCGTTCAAGAACGTGGAGATGCGGTCCCGCAGCTCCCGGCGGTTGGTCCAGAGCACCGCGGGCCGGTCGTAGACGTGCAGCTCGGCCTGCGGAAATGCGCCGGCCAACCGCTCGGCCACGGACACCGGGTGCACCTCGTCGCCGACGCAACCGATCACCAGCACTTCTGCGGTGACCGCCCGCAAGCTCTCCGGCGAGGGCAGGGCCGGCTCCTGCCAGAGCGTGTCGAGCGTGGGCGCGATCCCGTGCTCGAGCAACTGCTCGACGCGCTGACGCAGGTACGCCCAGCCGGCCGGGGTGTTACGCACCGACGGCGGCATCTCGGCCTCCACCGCCTCGGCCATGGCCGCCGCCTCGCCCGACTCGAGCGCCGCCAAGAGGTTGTGCAGCCGGGTCACCGCGGCCGGTGGGCGTACGCCGTCGAGCGGCGCGGGCAGGTAGAGCACGATGCGCTCGAAACGGCCGGGCGTCTCGGCCAGCAGGCGGCACAGCGCACCGGCGCCCATGCTGACGCCGACCGCCCGGGTGGCGCCGGCCCGATCGGCCACGGCACGCAGGTCACCGGCCAGGTCGCCGAAGGTCCAGGGGCCGGGCGGCGCACCCGAGCGGCCATGCCCGCGGAAGTGGAAGAAGACGCGCCGGCCGGCCACCGCACTGCCCAGCGGGCGGGTGCCGGTGATGTCACCGGCGAGGCCGTGCGCGAAGACGGTGACCGGGCTGCCGACGCCGGTGATCAGCTGCTCCAGGCGTACCCCGGAACCGGTCTCGATCATCTCGGTCGGCGGCTGGGGAAGGGTCGGCCGGCCCGTGCGCGGACCGCTCGGCGACGGTCCCCAGGTCCGCGGCCCGCCGTCCGGATGAGGCGGCCAGCGGAAACCTCTCACCAGAAGCCTTTGCCATCCGTCAGGTCACGAAGGCCCTGCCGCACGTCCAGCAGGTAGATCAGCGCCGCGGCCACACCGATGAGGCCGAAGATGCCGGTCGCACCGCCACCGACGCCGAAGAAGGTGAGCACGAAGCAGACCGCCAGGATCGCCAGCCAGGCGCCCTTGGGCAGCGTGCCGATGGCCTGGAAGCCGTCGCCGCGCTGGGTCACGCAGTGGATGAGCGCGATCGCCTGCACGATCAGAGACATGATGAGGACGACGAGCGAGATCAATCTCGCGACATCGTCGTAGAAGAGCGGCGCGGCCATGACGTGAAGTCTATGCCGGAGGCCCCAGTAGGTACCGGGGCTGTGCTGCAACCGGCCGCTGAGCCTCCGGCAAGGGCGGAGAACCCAAGCCCCGCCGGGGCCTCCGATAGACTTACTTGGTGTTCGGGGTGCGCTTGACCGGGGCGGTCTTCGCCGGGGTGACCTTGGTGCCGGTCGCGCGCTTGCGGGGCTTGGCGCCCTCGGCCTTCGCGGTCTCGGTCGCGGCGGCGGCGATCGCCTTGGGCTCCTCGGTGGCCTCGATGTCGGCGTTGACCACGTCCGCGGCCTCGACGACACCGGTGCCCACGACGCGCTCGCCCCGGGCGACCAGCGCGATGTACGCCGCGATGGCCCGCTCGGACGCGACCTGCGCGAAGGCGACGGCGCCGCTGGCGGCCTCGTCACGGAGCTTGTCGAAGTCGGTCGCGGTGGCCTTCTCGCGCAGCTGCGCGGCGGTGCTGCCGGCCTGCTCGTTCGCCGTCTTCAGCGAAGCGGCGGCGCGCTCGCTGAACTCGTTCACCCGCACGCTCAGCTCGTCGACCAGGGCCGGGAGCTTACGCAGCTGCTGGTAGGCCAGGTCGCCCGCGCCGGCAGCGGCGTAGAGCGGCGCCGGGAAACGGGTCTTGGTCTGCTCGGTCATCTTTTCTCCTCCGTAACGGTGGTGGTCTCGTTGGCGATCGCGGCTCGCAGCGCCGCCTCTTCGTCGAGGTCGGGCGCCGTCTCGTCGTCCATGGCCGCCAGATCGTCGGTCGTCGCCGGGGCGTGCCGCGCGTTCTCGTTGCGGAACGTCTCGTAGATCTGGGACAGCGACTGCTTCTGCGCGATGGTGAGCTCCGGGTCGGCCGCGATGGCCGCCAGCACGCCCGGCTGGCCGTCGCTGTCCAGCAGGCCCGCCCGCAGATACATCGCCGGGGTCGACACGCGCAGGGCGCTGGCGATCTGTTGCAGCACCTCGGCGCTCGGCTTGCGCAGGCCGCGCTCGATCTGGCTCAGATACGGGTTGCTGACGCCCGCCTTGTCGGCGAGCTGCCGGAGCGAGATCTTCGCGGTCTGCCGCAGGTCACGGATGAAAGTCCCGATGTCCTGGGGCAGATCCTTCGAGTCGGCCATGCGTTCGACCGTAGCTCGGAGTGCTAGCTGTTGCAAGCAAAACGCTAGCTGTAGCTAGCGTGAAACAGGTCACCAGACCGAGCGGACCTCGCCGACCGGCTCGCCGCCGCCCAGGATGGGCTCAGTCATCCGCGGCGGGTCCAGGCCGAGTTTGCGCAGGGCACTGAGGAGCACGGGGGTACGCGCGCGCATGCCGCCGTCGTGGATCTTGAGTGCGACGCCGCCCACCCCGGGCACGGCGACCGCCACCACGCCCTCGGCACCACCCTTGGCCAGCAGCCCCGGCATCGCCCGCATCAGCACCGTGTCGTCCGCCCCTGCGCCGGCCACCAGCTCGGGGTGCGTCCGCATCTCATCGGCCACCCGCCGCTCATGGCTGCCGGGCTCGGCCTCCACCAGCCGCTGGAACGAGCGGGCCAGCCCGGTCAGCGAGAACCCGAACACCGGCGCGCCGCAGCCGTCGACGCCGGTCATCGCGATCGGCTCGCCGGCCAGGTCGGCCACCGCCTCGGCGAGCGCGACCTGCAGCGGATGCTTCGGGTCGAGGTAGGTGTCCAGCGGCCAGTCGTTGAGCACACACGTGGCGAGCATCCCGGCATGTTTGCCGGAGCAGTTCATCAAAACCCGTGTGGGGCCGCTTCCGCTCGGGGCCAGCGGCAGCGCGGGCGGGCACCGCAGCGCGTCGGTGGTCAGGCCAACGCTCGCCAGGATCTCGTGAACCATGCGGATGTGGAACGGCTCGCCGTAGTGGCTGCCGCTGATCAGCGCGAGCATGGCGCCGTCCGGCACGGTCAGGCCGGCGCGCAGCATCCCGACGGTCTGCAACGGCTTGTTGGACGACCGCGGGAACATCGGCGAGGTGACGTCGCCGGTGGACTCCCCGGTGGGCAGCACGACGACCGAGCCGTGGTGCACCGACTCCACGAAGCCCGAGCGGACGACCTCGGCGACGATCATTTCCGGGTGATGCCGAGCAGCGTGCGAGCGTCGGCCGGGGTCAGCGGTGGCCGCTGGGCGAGCTGGGCGAAGCCGACCGCCCGGGCGACGAGCTGCATGTTCGACTCCACCGGGCGGCCCCTGGCGTAGGTGACCGTGTCCTCCATCCCGACCCGCAGATGCCCGCCTGCGGACAGCGAGGCGAGCATGACCGGGATCGTGCTGCGGCCGATGCCCGTGGCGCTGAAGGTGGTGCCCGCCGGAAGGTCCCGGATCGCCGCCTCGCAGGCCACCAGCGCGGCCGCCGTGCCGGGCATCCCGCCGGGCACGCCCATCACCAGGTCGACGTGCACATGGCCGCCGGCCGGCAGCCCGTGCTTGTCGAGCAGCCGCTGCAGCGTGGTCAGCTGGCCCAGGTCGAAGATCTCGTACTCCGGCACGACGCCCCGCTCCTGCATGCGGGTGTGCAGGTCGACGATGAACTCCCAGCGGTTCATGAACACGCCGTCACCGAAGTTGACCGTGCCCATCGTGCAGGAGGCCATCTCGGGCCGGGCGTCCAGCACGGCCAGCCGGTCGCTCTCCGGGTCGGTCACCGCGCCGCCCGAGGAGAGCTGCACGATCAGGTCGGTGGACTGCCGCAGCGCGGCGACCGTGTCCCGCAGCCGGCCCTGGTCGAGGGTGGGCGCGGCGGCGTCGTCCCGGATGTGCACGTGGATGATGGCGGCGCCCAGCGCCTCGCACTCCTTGGCGGTGGCGACCAGCTCGTCGAGCGTCACCGGCAGCGCCGGCACGGACGTCTTGCTCACCTCGGCGCCGGTCGGGGCGACGGTGATCAGCGTGCCGCTCATGCGGCCGGGTCGATCTGCGCGGCGGACTCCCCCACCAGGAGCCGGGCGTCGTCGGCCACGTTCCGCTTCACCACGGCCAGGGCGATCATGCCCAGCTCGTGGTGGCGCACCGCGGTGCCGACGAAGCCGACCTGACGCCCGTCCAGCTCGACCGGCGTGCCCTGCACCGGCGGCTGGTCGGTGGCCACGCCGTCGAGGTGCAGCAGCACCAGGCGGCGCGGCGGGCGGCCCAGGTGGTGCACCCGGGCGACCGTCTCCTGGCCGCGGTAACAGCCCTTGTCGAGGTGCACGGAGGACGCCATGAACCCGGCCTCGGCGGGGATCGTCTTGTGATCGGTCTCCCAGCCCAGCCGCGGGATCCGGTGGGCCACGCGGACGGCCTCGTACGCCCACAGCCCGGCTCGCGGGACGTCCAGGTCGAGCGTCCTTCCCCGCGGGACCAACAGGTCGATGCCCAGCGGCACGCGGCGGGCGAGGACACCGTCGAGATCACGCACCGCATAGAGGGCGGTGGCCCCGGGCGCGATCTCCCCGGCGGCGAACTTCGCGCCCGGCACCTCTTTCAGCAGCGGCTCGGGCAGACCCGGGATCACGTCGGCCGCGCCCGGCCCGACGAGCGAGAACACCGCCATCTCAGCGGACGCGTCGCGCGGCTCGACCTTGGTGAAGAAGCGCATCATCTCGAGGTATCGCAGCAGGCCGGCACCCGCGCCCGGCTCGGTGTCGAGCCACGCGGTGGTGCCGTCCTCGGTCACGAAGGCGTGGTGCTCGACGTGCCCGTGCGGCGAGAGCACCAGCAGCTCACTGGCCTGCCCGGCGCGCAGGTCGCTCAGGTGCTGCGTCGTCAGCGTGTGCAGCCAGCTCGCGCGCTCCTCGCCGGGCACCGCGATCACGTCACGGTTGGACCGGTCGACCAGGCCGGCCGCCGTCTCCAGCAGCCGCTGCTCGCGCATCGGATCGCCGTAGTGCGCGGCGACGCCGGCATCCGCCGACTCGGGCGTGAGGTCCTCGATCGCAACGGTGGTCATGGTTGATCCTTGCAGTCGGCGCACTCCCCGAACAAAGAGACGTGCCCCACGTCGACCCGGAAGCCCTTCTCGGCCATCAGGCGATCGGTGACCGGCTGCATCACCGACGGGGCCACCTCGCTGATCTGCCCGCAGCCCCGGCAGACCAGGTGGACGTGCTGGTGCCCACCGGCGGCGTGGTAGGTCGGCGAGCCGTGGGACAGGTGCGTGTGGTTGACCAGGCCCAGCTCCTCGAGCAGCTCGAGGGTGCGGTAGACCGTGGTGATGTTGACCCCGGACACGCGTTCCCGCACGTAGGTGTGCACCTGCTCGGGCGTGGAGTGGCCGAGCTCGTGGACAGCCTCCAGGATCAGCTGGCGCTGCGGCGTGAGCCGCAGGCCGCGTTCCCTGAGCATTTCGGCGAGCGTGGCGGAGGACACCCGTCGAGCATATGTCGCGGAGTTATCCGCCGACCCGGATCAAGCGGGCCGAAAGGTGCGGGTGGGGACCCTGGCCACCGGCAGCCATCTCATGGGCGTAGAGCAGCGCGCCCTCGACGATGCCGAAGAGGCGTTGCCCGGCCGTCACCTCGGCACCGGTGGGAGTCCGGACGATCGCGTCGGTCTCCATCTCGAGCCGGGTGGTGCCGATCACCTTGCCGAGGTAGAGCTCCATCACACCGTCGGGCGTGATCATCGTGGCCTCGATGCCGTCGCCGTTGTCGGTCGGCCGCCAGAAGCCCAGCTCGCGCACCGACTCGCCGATCGCGTTCGAGTCGTCGTCGAGCAGCCAGGCCCGCGACTCGTAGCGCAGGAACGGCCGGCCGTCGTGGCTGATCGTGATCTCCTGGGCGAAGTTGTAGTCCTCCGGCGCCGGAAAACCGCCCTGGCCACGGCCGCGCCACATGCCGACGAACGGCAGCAGCCCCAGCAGGTCATGGTGCAGGTCGGGGCCCTTACGCAGGTCGTAGGTGTCCTCGTACGGGTACGGCTCGACCGGCGGCGCGTTCAGCCACGGCGGCGGACCCACCGGGCTCTCAGCGTCGGAACTCACCAGCGTCCCCTCGCAATCCGCATCGCCAGATAACCCACTCCGCCCGCCAGCGCGCCGAGCCCGGCGACCAGAAGGCTCACGAATCCGATCTCGGTAACCACGGGAAGCCATCTTATGCTGAGCCGCATGCCTCGCTCACTCGTCGTCAAGGCGACCGCCGGTGCCGACGCCCCGGAACGCTGCTCGCAAGCCTTCACCGTGGCCAGCACGGCCGCCGCGTCGGGCGTGGACGTGTCGTTCTGGATGACCGGCGAGTCGACCTGGTTCGCCTTACCCGATCGAGCCGCCGAGTTCGAGTTGCCGCACGCCGCGCCGCTGCCCGAGCTGCTCGGCATCCTGCTGGAGGCCGGCCGGGTGACCGCGTGCACGCAGTGCGCCGCGCGCCGCGGCATCACGCCGGAGGACGTGCTGCCGGGCATCCGGATCGCGGGCGCCGCCGTCTTCGTGGAGGAGATCACCGCCGACGGCGCCCAGGCTCTCGTCTACTGAACCAGCTTCCACCGCTGGTTCGCGAGGTTGAGGTCGGCCCACTGCGTGACGATCGCGCCGTCCGCGGTGGACTGACCGGAGACCTCCAGCAGCTTGCCGCTGTGCCGGGCCACGATCTCGAACACGCCGGGCCCGGCCCAGGCGAGCCGCCACTGCTGGTTCAGGCCGCCGGCCCAGTCGTACTGCGTGACCCGCGCGCCGTCGGCCGTGGACGCGCCGGCCACGTCGGCCACCTTGCCGTTGAACTCGCTGACGATCCGGAACCAGCCGCCGCCGGAGTCGACGAAGCGCCACCCGTGGTCGGCCGTCCCGGTCGGCGGCCACTGGGTGAGCTGGGCCCCGTTCGCCGTCGACATGTCCTGGATCGCCAGCACCTTGCCGGAGTGCACGGCCTGCAGCTTGACCCTGCCGTCCGGGATGAACCGCCAGTTGTGGTCGGCGGTGCCGTTGTCGGCGTACTGCACCACGCCGGCCGAGTCGGCGGTCGACATGCCGGCCACGCCGAGGACCTTGCCGGAGTGCTGGTTGCGGATGCGGGCGTACCCGGTGCCGTTGTCCAGCACCTGCCACAGATGGTCGGCCGTGCCGTTGTCGGCGAACTGCACCACCTGCGCCGAGTCGGCCGTGGACATTCCGTCGACGGCGAGCACCTTGCCCGAGTTGACGTTGCGGATGCGTACCCACCCATCGCCGTTGTCGACGACCTGCCAGAGGTGATCGGCCGTGCCGCTGTCGGCGAACTGCACCACCCGCGCACTGTCGGCTGTGGACATCTGATCGACGCCGAGGACCTTGCCGGAATGCTGGTTCTGGATCCGGAAGGCGACGCCCGGCTCGACCCACGGACGCCCTGGGCCGATCCGCGGGAAGCTGGTGATCCGCAACCGGGCCGCGCCCATCGGGATCAGCGTCACGGTCTCCAGCGGCTCGCTCGAGGGCGTGGGGCTGTCCTGCAGCGGCGTGACGATCTCGTCCACGTCGGCGGTCCACGCCTTGATCCTGCGGGCGCCGGTGGTGATGCGGATCGGGGCGTTGGCCGGCGTGAACGGGTCGCCGGCGTTGCCGAGCCCGGTGGTCACCGCGAAGCCGTTCCGCTCGAGGCCGTAGTTCCAGGCCGACCCGGGGCCTACCGCGCTGGTCGGCCAGGTCTCCGAGCCGCCGATCCGCGACCAGTTCTCGGTGATCGCCAGCGAGAAGGTGAGCGCCCCGAGGTCGACCGACACGGCGTTGTGGTTGCTGCTCCAGGTGCGGGTGCGGGCCTGCATGGGCAGGCGGAGCACGACGCGGTCACCGTGGGTCCAGGTCCGCGAAATCGAAGTGTACGAGTTGCCGGGGACCACAGACGCAGCAGCGCCGTTGACCGAGGTCGAGGCGTTCGAGGCCCAGGACGGCACGCGCAGCAGCAACGGGAAGGCGACCGCGGCGGGCGTGCCGACCGTGTAGGTGATGGTGTCGCCGAACGGATAGGTCGTCTCCGCGGTGACCGTCACCGTCGTACCCGCGGCCACCTTGGCCGTGACCCGCGACGGCCCGTGCAGCACCGCGGCCAGCCCGCCGTCCGGCGTGGCCGCCCACATCTCCTCGACGTAATACGGCCAGCCCATCCCGTAGTTGTGCGGGCAGCACCGGTAGTTGTCGATGCCGAGCATGTACGCCTGCATCGGAAAGCCGTTCTGGAACTGTCCCTGGCTGCCCGCGCGGTCCCGCAGCGCGATGCTGTTCGCGCTGGTCACGTAGTGGATGCCGCGCTGGCGCGGGTCGAGGGCTGCGGGCAGTGAGTTGAACGCGAGGTCCTCGGTGCGGTCCGCCCACACCGGGTCGCCGGTGATCCGGGACAGCATCTCGTGGCTCGCCATGAACTCGACGATCCCGCACGTCTCGAAGCCCTGGCGCGGGTCGCCGAAGCCGGGGCGGACGTTCTCGTCACCGGCGAAGCCGCCGCCCGGGAACTGCCCGTACCGGCTCATGATCGTGTCGTAGACGTTGTAGCTGGCCTGGCGGTGCGCCACGTCGCCGGACAGGACGGAGTAGACGGCGGGCTCGCGGAAGCCCTGCGCGAGGTTGACATTGTGCGGCGTCGGCAGGTTGTTCTGGTAGTTCGCCGAGTACTGATGGATCTTGCGGGCCAGGTCGAGCAGGAACGCGTCGCCGGTGCGGTTGTAGGTCCAGAACACCACCTCGAGCGTGTCGGCCCAGCGGAAGCTGCCCCAGCTCTGGCTGAAGACGCTGGTCGGGCGCGAGTTGACGTACTGGAAGAAGCGGGTCAGGAACGGGACGATGCGGCTGTCGCCGGTGTACTCGGCGTGCGACCGGATCGCGTGCAGCATCGGCATGTGCGGCCAGAAGTCCGGGCCGCCGTTCAGGCTCGTACGCAACGAATTGGGCCCGAAGAAGCCGTCGGCGGCCTGGGTCGCCAGCACGCCGTTGATCCAGCGCTGCGTCTCGGTCAGCACCCGGCTGTTGCCGGTGGTGTAGCCCAGGCTGCCGAAGCCCTTGAGCCAGTACGGCAGCTCCTCCCAACCGCCGAGGCCCGGGTTGACCCAGCCGGTGTTGTTGTACTGCAGGAAGTGCGAGATCTCGGTCATCCGGCCGTTGATGCCGTCGAGCTGGTAGTTGAGCTGCGTCGCGAGCCAGCCGGTCGCCCGGGTCGCGCCGGGCGGAAGTCGCAGGAAGGCGTCGGGGCGCAGCGGCGAACGGTTCACCACATAGCCGGGAGCGGCGGCCCGCGCCGGGGTCGCTTCGCCCACGGTGAGCGCGGTGGCGACCGAGGCGGCGGCGGTGCCGGAGATGAAGGTTCGACGGTGCATGACGACCTCCTATGCGCGTCCGTGATCGGATCTGCGCGACCGTGATCGGTTCTGCGCGCAGCGTAGCGCCGGATATCGATCGCTGTAAATAAAACTTCCTAAGCGCAGGGCAGGGCGGCGGTGACCCGGACGGTTCCCGCGCCGTCCCGCACCACCGCGATCGAGTCGCCGCCGGCCCGGTACGCCCACCCGGCCTGCTCGCCGCGCACCACCGTCGCGCCGCCGATCACGTCGCGCAGCGCCACCCCGAGATCCTTGGGTGCCGGCACGGCCTCGACCGAATACGCGCGCCCCTCCTGGCCGTCGGGGCAGGCGACGGTGACCTCCGCCGCGCGCTCGCCAGGCCGGCCCAGGGCGGTGAGCACCGCCCGCAGCGATGCGGGCGGCTCGGCCTCGCCCGGCCCGGGCGCATGCACGTCGGCGGCGGGCCGGCAGCCGGTGGTGGCTTCGATCCGCACCATCGCAGCGGCGGCGTCCGCCCGGGCGTCGATGGCCACGTACCCACCGGCGTCCGCCTGCAGCCCGACCCGCCGACCGCCGCTGTTGGCATCGGCCTCGGCCGCGTAGTCCTTGGGCAGCGCGGCGGCGATCTCCCGCAGAGCCTCGAGGGCACCGTCCGCGCTCACGTGGACGACGACATCGCGAACGGCCTCGACCCCGTCGCGCACGGGCGTGAGCCGGCACCCGGGCCGCACCAGCAGCCGCCCGAGCTCGACGACCCGATCCTCCGAGGCGAAGGCGGCGGCGTAGACGGCACCGGTGGCCTGCTCGAGCACCGGCAGAGCGTCGGCGATGCTGCGCTGCTCAGGCACGGTGGCGGCATCATGCCGAACCGACCAGACCCCGAGCCCGCCAACCACAAGAACCCAGACGACGACAACAGCAGTCAACACCCGCCGTCGCCGTCCCCCCGCACTCACGGCAGCCATGGTGACACGACGCCACGACTACCTTCCCCGGCAGGTCCGCCTGCAACCTCCAAGAACGACAAAGGCGGGACCCCCGAAGGGGTCCCGCCCGTTGTCAACAGAGCGTGGGTCAGGCGGCGACCTTGAGGCCTACCTCGTTCACGCCGCGGGTGGCGTCGACCACCAGGTCACCGTTGCCGTGGCGGGAGAGCGCCCGCAACGTCCATGAGCCCGGCGCCGCGAAGAAGCGGAACACTCCCTGCGGCGAGGTCACCACCTCGGCCGTGAACTCGCCGCTCGAGTCCAGCAGCCGGACGTACGCGCCGCCCACCACCTCGCCCGCGGAGTTGTTCACGATGCCGGTGATCACGGTTTCCTTCTGCAGGTCGACGCTCGCCGGCAGCGGCGCGGACTGGTCCGGTGCCGCGCACCCCGAAAGATCGGTCGTCATGGTCACGCCTTCCCGGGCTCGTCGCCGAGGGCGATCGGCACGCCGATCAGCGAGCCGTACTCGGTCCACGAGCCGTCGTAGTTCTTCACGTTCTCCTTGCCGAGCAGCTCCTTGAGCACGAACCAGGTGTGCGAGGAGCGCTCGCCGATCCGGCAGTACGCGATCGTGTCCTTGCCGTTGTCCAGCCCCGCCTCGGCGTACAGCTTGGCCAGGTCTTCGTCGGACTTGAACGTGCCGTCCTCGTTGGCCGCCTTGCTCCACGGCACGTTGATCGCGGTCGGGATGTGCCCGCCGCGCTGCGACTGCTCCTGCGGCAGGTGCGCCGGGGCGAGCAGCCGGCCCGCGAACTCGTCGGGGCTGCGCACGTCGACCAGGTTCTTGTCGCCGATCGCCTGCACGACCTCGTCGCGGAAGGCGCGGATCGACAGGTCCGGAGCGGAGGCCTGGTAGGTGGTCTTGGCGCGCTGCGGCACGTCCTTGGTGTACGTGCGGGCCTCGAGCTCCCACTTCTTGCGGCCGCCGTCGAGCAGCTTCACGTCACCGTGGCCGTAGAGCTTGAAGTACCAGTACGCGTACGCCGCGAACCAGTTGTTGTTGCCGCCGTAGAGGACCACCGTGTCGTCGTTCGAGATGCCCCGCTCGGACAGCAGAGCGCCGAACTGCTCCTGGTTCACGAAGTCACGGCGGACCGGGTCCTGCAGGTCCTGTTTCCAGTCCAGCTTGATGGCGCCCGGGATGTGGCCACCGTCGTAGGCGGTGGTGTCCTCGTCGACCTCGACGAAGACGATGCCGGGGGTGTCCAGATTCTTCTCTGCCCAATCGGCGGAGACCAGCGCGGAGTCGCGGCTCATTAATTCACTCCAATTCAGTGGTCAAGGGGGGAGGCCCGCACACGCGCGCAGACCCCAGCGAACGGGTGGATCAGCGATTGCGTTGCGAACGGCGCCACTGCCGGGCGAAAAAAGAGCAGCCGAGTGGCCCCGTCAGAGGACAGGGCGACACAGGCAGGCGGCCACGCGGCACAGGTCGACCGCGCGCCGTTTGGTGAGCAACAGGCTCATGCGGCCGACCCTACCAGCGGTTCCAACACCTGAAACCCCGCCGACCACCATCCGGGACGCGACGGCCGTCACACCGCTCAGAGGCCACCGGCGTTGAGCGGCACCTCTTTCGCCCCCGCCGTGACCACCAGGCCGGCGGGCGTGGGCTGGACCTTCTGCACCTGGAGCTTGAGCGGCAGCGCCGGGATCTTGAGGTCGACCGCCAGCGACTTGGCGTAGTTGTTGAGCGCCGTGTCCACCAGGGGGACGTCCGGCAGTCCCTCGGCCGTGACCTCCTCGAAACGCACCCGGACCACGTTGCCGTCGGCCACCTCGATGGCGGCCGTCCCGTTGATCGTGACCTTCTGGTTGAGGATCGTCAGCGGCGCGGTGACCGCCAGCTTCCCGCCCTTCTCGGCCAGCTTCACGCCGGCCTCGCCGCTGAGATCGGCCAGCGTCGCGTAGTCGATCGTGCCGGTGCCGGAGACGGTGGTCGCGATGATGTCGCCCTGCCGCGTACGCAGCGTGTCCAGCGGCGCCCGGACGTCCCTGGCCCGCACGTCGAGCAGCGGCATCTTGATCGTCTTGCCGTTGCCGGCCGGGCCGCTGAAGTCGCGCAGCAGGATCTTGATCTCCTGGTACTTCCCGGCCGCCACCTGGGTGAGGAACGGGATGCCCTCGACGGTCACGTCGGGCTTGGCGGACGAGGCGTCCTGGTTGGCGACCTGCTCGGCGACGCGGTCACTGATCACCCGCTCCGCGTACGAGGCGCCGAAGCGGTCCGCCACGACCAGGATGATCGCGAGGATGATCAGCAGCACGAGGAAGGTGACCAGCAGACGTCGGCCCCAGCGCTTACGCGGACGTGTCCCGTAGACCTCGGCCACCGGTCCTCCATTCAAAGGGCGTTTCGGGGAGGACCGTATATGCCCCGGTCCACCTCAGCTCAAAACGAACACCGTGAGCAGGTACGCGGCCGGCGCCACGGCCGCGAACGCGCCCAGCGGCCCCTGCATGTGCCGGGCCACCCAGAAGGTCGGCGCCTCCCCCGGCCAGGCCCGGCCCGCCTCGGTGAAGTTGATCGCCAGATCGACGAGCACGGCGATGCCGGCCGCGACCAGCCCGAGGATCGCCCCCTTGGCCGGGGTGAACGGCAGCACCAGCACGCTGCCCAGCGCGGCGGCGCCCAGTGTGCCGAGCATCGCGCCGGCGATGATCCCGGTCGCGCCGCGCGGCACCTGCGGCGCGATCCGCGGCTTGGGGAAGAACGCGTCGATCAGCCGGGCGACGATCAGCGCGAAGCCGGCCGCGGCCAGGCAGACCACCACGGCCTGGGTGCCGACCGGGCGGCGGGTCAGCACGATCAGCAGCGCGGTCGCGACCACACCGAAGACGATCAGCACAGACGAGCCCAGCGCGTCGCGGACCCGCAGCCGGTCGACCCGCGCGGCGAACTGGCCGCCGACGATCACCAGGACGCCGGCCAGCGCGATCAGGAACAGCGGCGTCACCCGGGCGGTTTCGGTGCTGACCGCCATGTACGTGGCCAGGCCGCCGGCCACCACGCCGACGCCGGCCACCAGCGCGGGGACGGGCGGGCGCATGGCCATGGTCCAGGCCAGGACGAAGAGCAGCTGCACCCCGAACAGGACGATTCCGTAGGGCGTACGCGAATCCGGGCTGGAGGTCTGCGCACCCACGATGAGCGCCGTGCACAGCAGCGCGGCGAAGCCCGCGATCGCCAGCGACAGCTGGGGCCGGACCGGGACGATCTGGATCTCGTGTTCCTCGTCCTCGAGGTCCTCGACCGGCTTGTCCTCGGGCGGTGAGTCGGGCACCGCGCCATAGACGCCGGACGCCGCGCGCGGCGACGACCGGGCGATCTCGCGGGAGACGTCTTCGTCCCATTCGCGGTCGCCGTCCTGCGGGAGGGAGGGGAACACGCCTGCGATGGTGCCAGACCACGGCCCTCCGGTAAAAAGCTGATTACCGATCGGCCGTCCGGCCACCTGGGAGGCGTTCGCAACATCACAGCGTGGTTCGGACGAGGTGAAGACGGCGATGCATCAGTTAAAGTAATGCCAGCCCACCCGTCGGTGACGCCGGGACTGTTCCGCCGGCGGCGGTCGTCCGTGACGACCGCGGGGATCGAGGTGAGTGTGGAAATCCTTCTGCTCGTGACGGCACGTGCCGGTGAGCCTTCGGCCGTACTGCCCGCGTTGGACCTCCTGCCCCATTCTGTTCGCACGGCTCCGCGTGACGTCCGCACCCTTGTGTCCGGGCCCAGCCCCGACGCCGTGATGGTGGACGCCCGCTCGGAGCTCTCGGAGGCACGCGCGACGTGCCGCATGCTGCACGCCACCGGCCTGGGCGTCCCGCTGCTCGCGGTCGTCACCGAGGCCGGTCTGATCGCGCTGAACGCCGACTGGGGTGTCGACGACGTCATCCTGGCCAGCGCCGGTCCCGCCGAGGTCGAGGCGCGGCTGCGGCTGGGCGTCGGCCGGCTGAGCAGCGCGACCGCCGGCGCCGGCGGTTCGATCCGGGCCGGTGAGCTCAACATCGACCCGGACACGTACGCGGCCAAGCTCAAGGGCCGCCCGCTCGACCTCACGTACAAGGAGTTCGAGCTGCTCAAGTTCCTCGCCCAGCACCCCGGCCGGGTCTTCACCCGCGACCAGCTGCTGCGCGAGGTCTGGGGCTACGACTACTTCGGCGGCACCCGCACGGTCGACGTGCACGTGCGGCGGCTGCGGGCCAAGCTCGGCTCGGAGTACGAATCGATGATCGGCACCGTGCGCCAGGTGGGCTACAAGTTCGTGGTCCCGCCGAACGGCCGCCAGCTCCCCGACAACGAGCCCGTCTCGCTGCCGGTCTGATCATGGTCGCGGAGCCGGTCCTCCGGCAGGTGGACCGGCTCACCGATCCCGAGATCCAGGCCGTCCTGGATCTCGCGGCCGAGGCCGAGCGCGCCGACGGCGTCTATCCGCTCTCCGAGGACGCCGTGCTGCGCGTCCGCAACGGTGGCGGCGTAACCTTGTTGTCATCTTTCGACGATCGAGTGGTCGGCGTCGCCCAGGTCGAGGACGGGTCGGGCGAGCTCGTGGTGCATCCCGGGTTCCGCCGCCGCGGCGTCGGGACGTCCCTGCTGCGCGACGGCGACCTGAGCATCTGGGCGCACGGCGACACGGGCGGCGCGGGCGCCGTCGCCCCCGCCCACGGCGTCGTCCGCGCGCGGGTGGGGGTACAGTAGCGGCGGGCGGAGAGCGGGGGCGTCCTGCCCCCCGGCCGGCAGCCCGCGGGCGGGACGGTG
>NZ_JBFAZH010000006.1:0-29751 GCF_040681735.1 Actinoplanes sp. NPDC051633
GTGACCGACACCCCCCACACCCGGAACGTGTCCTTCTCGACGGCTTACAACTTCCGCGACGTCGGCGGTTACCCGGGTCTGGACGGCCGGACGGTCCGCTGGCGCAGGCTGTTCCGGACCGACACGATCCACCGGCTCGAGGGGGCCGACTGGGACACGTTCGAGGCTCTGGGTGTGAAGACCGTGATCGATCTGCGGCGGGTCAACGAGGTGGAGAAGCACGGCCGGGTCCGGGACTACGAGGGCCTGACCTATCGCAACCTGGTGCTCAAGCACGTCGCGTGGGAGGACCTCGAGCGGCAGGACGACATCGACCGCGAGCGGTGGATGGCCGACCGCTATCTCAACTTCATCGACGAGGGCCATGAGGCGCTGCACGGCGCGCTGTCGGTGATCGCCGACCCGGCCGCGGCGCCCGTGGTCGTGCACTGCATGGCCGGCAAGGACCGCACCGGTGTGACGCTGGCCCTGACCCTGGCCCTGCTCGGGGTGTCGGACAAGCTGATCGCCGAGGACTACGCGCTGACCACCACGGCCATGCAGGGGCTGGTGGAGTACCTCAAGGTGCACAACCCGGCGGCGGTCGAGGGCAACGAGCACATGTTCGACTCGCCGCCCGGCGCGATGCTGCTGTTCCTGTCGGATCTGCGGGCACGGCACGGCTCGGTCGAGGAGTACGTCCGGTCGATCGGCGTGACCGACGAGCAGGTGGCCGCGATGCGCGACCACCTGCTGGAAGACGGCTAGAGCACAGAGTCGGCTAGAGCACCCTGTGCACCCAGCCGAACGGGTCCTCGGCCCGGCCGCGCTGGATGTCGACCAGTTCCTGACGCAGGCCCATCGTGACTTCACCCGCCCCGCCGTCGGCGACCCGGAACTCGCCCTCCTGGGAGCGGACCGCGCCGATCGGGGTGATCACCGCGGCCGTCCCGCAGGCGAAGACCTCGCGAATCCGGCCCGAGGCGGCGCCGTCGCGCCACTCGTCGAAGCTCACCGCGCGCTCCTCGACCCGGCGGCCGGCCCGGTGCGCCAGCTTGATGATCGAGTCGCGGGTGATGCCCGGCAGGATCGTGCCGGTCAGCGGCGGCGTGACCAGGCTGCCGTCGTCCATCACGAAGACCACGTTCATGCCGCCGAGCTCGTCCACATAGCGGCGCTCCACCGCGTCCAGGTAGACGACCTGCTCGCAGCCGTGCTCGATCGCCTCGGCCTGGGCGGAGAGACCGGCCGCGTAGTTGCCGCCGCACTTGGCCGCGCCGGTGCCGCCGGGCGCCGCCCGCGTGTAGTCCGGCGTGACCCACACCGTGACCGGCTTGACGCCGCCGGCGAAGTACGGGCCGACCGGCGACGCGATCACCAGGTAGAGATACTCCATCGCCGGCCGCACGCCGAGGAACACCTCGCTGGCGTACGCGAACGGGCGCAGGTAGAGGCTGCCGTCCTCGGTCTGCGGGATCCACTGCCGGTCGATCGTGATGATCTGCCGCAGCGACTCGAGGAACGTGGCCTCCGGCAGCGCCGGCATCGCCATGCGCCGGGCCGACTCGCCGAACCGGGCCGCGTTGGCGTCCGGCCGGAACATCGCCACGCCGCCGTCCGGCATGGTGTACGCCTTCAGGCCCTCGAAGATCTCCTGCGCGTAGTGCAGCACCGCGGTCGCCGGGTCCATCGGGATCGGCGCGCGCGCCTCGACCCTGGGCTCGTACCAGCCCTTACCGTCGGCGTACCGAATGGTGACCATGTGGTCGGAGAAGATCCGTCCGAAGCCGGGGTTCGCCAGGAGCGCGGCGCGCTCGGCGTCGCTCACCGGCGCAGGGTTCGGACGGATCTCGAAGTAATCCTCGGGATGGGCGAGGTTGTCACCACCACTCATGGCACGTGACCTGCTTTCTGAAAGTTTGAGTGAGCACGAATCTACCCCGAACGTTCGTTAAGAACGATCGGGTGAAGGGAGTGCGGAGAAGGGAGTACGGGGAAAGATCAGGCCGCGGAGGCGACCCGGTCACCGACCTCGGCGGTGCGCAGCGGCGCGCCCGGAACCCGGGACGCGACCTCGGCCGCGACCGCCCCGGTTACTCGACGGGCCGCGTCGTCGTGCCCGAGGTGCTCGAGCAGCAGCGATGCGGAGAGGATGGCGGCCGCCGGGTCGGCGATGCCCTGGCCGGCGATGTCCGGCGCGGAGCCGTGCACCGGCTCGAACGTCGACGGGTAGCGGCGCTCCGGGTTGACGGAGCCGCTCGCGGCCATGCCGATGCCGCCGGTCACGGCAGCGGCGATGTCGGTGAGGATGTCACCGAAGAGGTTGTCGGTCACCACCACGTCGTACCGCTGCGGGTTGCTGACCAGGAACATGCTGGCCGCGTCGACGTGCTGGTATTCCGTGGTGACGTCGGGGAACTCCGCGGCCACCGTCTGGAACGTGCGCATCCAGAGGCCGCCGGCCTTGGTCAGCACGTTGGTCTTGTGCACGAGCGTGAGATGCCGCCGCTCGCGGCGCTGGGCGCGGGCGAAGGCGTCGCGGATCACCCGCTCGACGCCGTGCCGGGTGTTCAGGCTCTCCTCGGTGGCGATCTCGGCCGGGGTGCCCTGGTGCAGCACGCCGCCGGCGCCGACGTAGAGGCCCTCGGTGCCCTCGCGGACCACCACCATGTCGATCTCGCCGGGCTTGACGCCGGCCAGCGGGCTGGTGGTGCCGGGCCAGAGCTTGCTGGGGCGCAGGTTCACGTACTGGTCGAAGTCGAAGCGCAGCTTGAGCAGCAGGCCCCGCTCGAGCACGCCGGGCGGCACGCTCGGGTCGCCGATCGCGCCGAGCAGGATCGCGTCGTGGCCGGCCAGCTCGTCCTCGACCGTCTGTGGGAGGACCTCGCCGGTGCGGTTGTAGAAGCGGGCGCCCAGGTCGTAGTCGGACCACTCGACGCCGGGCAGGACGGCGTCGATCACCTTGCGGGCCTGCGCGGTCACCTCGGTCCCGATGCCGTCGCCGGCCACCACCGCGATCCGCGCCACGCTCACGTCTGCTCCCCACTCGATCCGACCCGGCCAGCGTAGTCGCGTGTCCCGATCTTCGGTCGTCGGGTCTCACTTAATGGACGTTAAACAAACAACCCCCTGGCCGCGGCAACGACCAAGGGGCTGTAGTGACGAATCGCGTGGCTCGCGCCCGCCGGGGGGTGCTAGCCGCGGCGTGGCGGCGGGCCCGTCACCCGAAGACGAGTCCACCGCTACGAAGCGCGGCAGGACCAACGCTAGCTATGCGGACCAATTACGCGCAAGACAGCTTTTGCCTTTAGTCCGGTCAAGGGTGGCGGCGGGGCTGTGGACGGCTTTTGCCTTTAGTCCGGTCAAGGGTGGCGGCGGGGCTGTGGACGGCTTTTGCCTTTAGTCCGGTCAAGGGTGGACGGCATCCACCGCGTGTCGGCTCACGGATCAACGGATGCGACGGCCGGTATGGCACCATGCGCCGGTGAGTTTCGACCTCGTGGTGTGGGCCATGGACAAGACGGATATGCCGGACGCGGTGCGGGCGGCCAACGCCCGATGCGCGCGTGGCGATCATCCGCAGCGCCCCGCCGACCCGCGCGTCGTCGCCTTCTATGACGCCCTGACCTCCGAATACCCGGACCGCGGTCCGCGCGCCACGGAGCCCGGCTCGCCCTGGGCCGGCGCGCCGCTGCACGCGGCCGCCGACCACATCAAGATGCGGCTGGACGAGGACTGCCCGGACGAGGTGCTGGAGCGCATCGAGCGGCTGGCCGGCGAGCTGAACCTGGATCTGCTGGATCTGCAGGACGGCACGGTGTACCCGCCGCCGGTCCGCGCTACTCGACCCTGAGGTCCGCCAGGCTGGCCCGGGAGGCGCCGATCGCTTCCGCCGCGGCGGAGAGCAGGTCCGCGTCCACCGAGGAGTCCACGGTCAGCGTCATCAGCGCCTCGCCGCCCGCCTCACGACGCGCCACCTGCATGGCCGCGATGTTCACGCCGTGCTCGCCGAGGATCGACCCGATCGAGCCGACGACGCCGGGCCGGTCCGCATACCGGAAGAACAGCAGGACCCCCTCGGCCCCGAGCTCCAGGTCGAAGCCGTCGACCTCGGTCAGCCGGCGGACCTCCCGCGAGCCGGTCACGGTGACCGTGCCGGCGACGCTGACACTGCGGCCGTCCGGCAGCGCGCCGCGGATCGTCACCAGGTTGACGTGGTCGGTCGGCTCGTCCACCGTCACCAGCTCGACCTCGACACCCCGCTCGGCGGCCAACTGCGGCGCGTTGACGTAGGTGACGCGCTCCTCCACGATCGACGCGAAGAGTCCCTTGGTCGCCGCCAGGCGCAGCACGGTGACGTCGTGCCCGGCGACCTCGCCGCGGACCTCGACGGTCACCCCGGCGGCGACGTGCCCGGCCACCGCGGTGAACACCTTGCCGAGCTTCTCGGCGAGCGGCAGCAGCGGCCGGACCTGCTCGTCGACGACGCCGCCGGTCTGCACGTTCACCGCGTCCGGCACGAACTCGCCGAGCAGCGCCAGCTGCACGCTGCGAGCCACCGACAGGCCCGCCTTGTCCTGCGCCTCCGCGGTCGACGCGCCCAGGTGCGGGGTGACCACGACGTTGTCCAGGCCGAACAGCGGCGACGAGGTGACCGGCTCCTTGACGAAGACGTCGACGCCGGCGCCCGCCACCCGGCCCTCGGCCAGCGCGTCGGCCAGCGCCTGCTCGTCGATCAGGCCGCCGCGAGCCGCGTTCACGATGCGTACCGACGGTTTCACGGTGGCGAGCTCGCGCTCGCCGATCAGGCCCAGGGTCTCCGGGGTACGCGGCAGGTGCACCGAGATGAAGTCGCTCTCCCGCAGCAGCTCGTCGAGTCCGACCAGCCGCACCCCGAGCTGCGCTGCCCGGGCCGGCTGCACGTAGGGGTCGTACGCGATCAGCCGGGTGCCGAAGGCGGCCATCCGCTGCGCGAACAGCACTCCGATCCGGCCCAGCCCCACCACGCCGACGGTCTTGCCCTGCACCTCCACGCCGGTGTACTTGGACCGCTTCCACTCGCCGTTCTTGAGCGACGCGCTGGCGCTCGCCGTGTGCCGGGCCACCGCGAGCAGCAGCGCGATGGCCTGCTCGGCGGCCGAGACGATGTTGGAGGTGGGGGCGTTGACCACGAGCACACCGCGGGCGGTGGCCGCGGGCACGTCCACGTTGTCCAGCCCCACCCCGGCACGGGCCACGACCTTGAGTTTCGGCCCCGCGGCGAGCGCCTCGGCGTCGATCGTGGTGGCACTGCGGATGATCACCGCGTCGGCCTCCGGCAGGGCCGCCAGCAGCGCGGACCGGTCGGCGCCGTCGACGTGCCGGACGTCGAAGTCGGTGGCCAGGACGTCGAGGGCGGCCGGGGCCAGCTCCTCCGCGATCAGGACTACGGCGCTCATGCGTCTCCATCCGAATGCTGGGGAATTCGGATGTTAGACGCGACTGCGGCCACCGTGGGAGGTCATCCCACAATGACCGCAGTCACACACGGGTAACCGGGCCGCAGCAGCACTCGATCAGACCGGGATTCGATCTCGTTCGATCGGCGGGGACGCCGGCAGGCCCGCCGCGGCCCGGCCGTCGAGCTGGCAGAAGGTCTGCGCCTCGGCGTCCAGCGCGTCGTAGAGCAGGTCCAGCGCGAGCGTGCCGACCGGCGGATACACCCGCTCGCGCGGCGGCTCCTGCCCGATCTCCAGCGCACCCTGCGACACCATGAAGTCGAGAATCGCCTGCCGCACCGCGGGCAGGGTGATCTGCGAGTGGTAAAGCACGTTGAGCGCTTGCATCCGCATGCTCACGACGTGCTCCTCCCCCTTGTTGTCGTGGAAGTGCGGATTGCGCGTCTCGATCTGCAGCACCGGGACGGAGCTGGCCATCACTTCCGGATGCGGGCTCTCGAGGATGCCGCCGAACTGCTCGAACAGGTCGACGTACTCGTACGGCTCCACCGCGAACCCACCGGCCAGCCGCAGCTTGAGGCCCAGCTCCAGGCTCATCGCGTGCTCGCCTGCGTTGCCGGTCGCGATGACCTCGGTGCCGAAGTGCGAATACTCGGCCAGGAAGCGGTTGAGCCACTCGTTGGTGACCTCGGAGCTGCGGCCGCGGCGGCTGAAGAACAGGCGGCCGTCGCGCAGCTTGGGCTTGGAGTGCCAGGAGATCCGGACCATCGAGTACGGCGACTCGGCCAGGGCCAGACCCGCCGCGTACGCCTTGCAGTACTCGTGCACCGCGCCCGGCACGTAGTTGTCCGCGTCCACGTAACCGATGTACCGGCGACCGGTCATCGCGGCGACGGCCATGCCGACCAGCATCGCCTCGCCCTTGCCGGCCCGGATCAGGCCGGCGTCGTCGATCAGCTCGTCCATGCCCGCGGCCTTGAACGCGGCCGCCACGCCGGGATCGCGCTGGTGCACGGTGATCGCGGACCGCCCGGCGAGGCGGCAGAACTGCTCGACGGTCTGCGCCTCGATCTCGTACCGGTCGACCGGGCCCCGATCGCTGTTCGACACCAGAACGATCAGACAGTCGTGCGGAATGCCGGAGAGCACGCCCTCGATGACACTCCGGGTCTCGTTCATGCACGGCACGATGACGACCAATTGCGTTTCGACGGCGCGCAGGGCCTCCGGCCCGACGATACGGCTACCACCCGACACGCCGAGCGTGTCGGCAAGGGCGCCCGAGTCGAGCTCGATCACCCGTTGCAGCTCGTGAATCCGGACCGCGCCGAAGCGCTCACTCCGGAAGGAATCAGCCAGTCGCATGCGGCGAGGCTAACCGACGAATGCACCCTCCCCGAGTGCCTTGCCTCGACAATTCGGCAACGGCGCTGACCAGGTAAGCAGCACGTAACGGCCGCGTTTCAGGTAATCATCCGGTCACGCAAAGCGCCCGGTAGGAGTTCCCACCGGGCGCTTTACCTCGGTCGAATCAAGCGGTCTCGGTAATCGGCCGGTCGACCCACGACATCATGTCGCGGAGCTTCTTTCCGGTCACCTCGATCGGGTGCTTGGCGCCCTCCTCACGGTACTTGGTGAGCGCCGGGCCGCCCGCGTCGTCGTCGGCGATCAGCGCGCGGGTGAACTCGCCGGACTGGATCTCGGCGAGGATCTTCTTCATCTCGGCCTTGGTGTTGGCGTTGATCACGCGCGGGCCGCTGACGTAGTCGCCGAACTCGGCGGTGTCCGACACGCTGTAGCGCATCCGGGAGATGCCGCCCTCGTACATCAGGTCCACGATCAGCTTGAGCTCGTGAAGGCACTCGAAGTACGCGATCTCCGGCGCGTACCCGGCCTCGGTGAGCACCTCGAAGCCGGTCTGCACCAGCGCCGCCGTGCCACCGCAGAGGACCGCCTGCTCACCGAACAGGTCGGTCTCGGTCTCCTCCTTGAACGTGGTCCTGATCACGCCGGCGCGGGCGCCACCGATCGCCGCCGCGTAGGACAGCGCCAGGGCCAGGCCCTCGCCGGTCGGGTCCTGCTCGACCGCGACCAGGCAGGGCACGCCCTTACCGTCCACGTACTGGCGGCGGACCAGGTGTCCCGGACCCTTCGGGGCGACCATCGCGACGGTCACGTCGGCCGGCGGCTCGATCAGGCCGAAGCGGATGTTGAGGCCGTGGCCGAAGAACAGCGCCTTGCCGGCGGTCAGGTTCGGGGCGATCGACTCGTTGTAGATCTTGCGCTGCGCGGTGTCCGGCGCCAGCACCATGATCACGTCGGCCCACTCCGACGCCTCGGCCGGGGTCTTCACCGTGAGACCCTGCTCCTCGGCCTTGGCCCGGCTCTTGGAGCCCTCTTTCAGGCCGACCACCACGTCGACGCCCGAGTCGCGCAGCGACAGCGAGTGCGCGTGGCCCTGGCTGCCGTACCCGATCACGGCGACCTTGCGTCCCTGAATGATCGACAGGTCGGCGTCGTCGTCGTAGAAAACTTCCGCTGGCATGACTTCCCTCTAGGTTTCTGTGTGTCAGGCGGCGCGCAGCGCCGGGCCGGTCGTGATGGAGCGGGAACCGCGGCCGATGGCCACGAGGCCGGACTGCACCATTTCCTTGATGCCGTACGGCTCCAGATCGCGCAGCAACGCGTCGAGCTTGTCCGGGTTGCCGGTCGCCTCGATGGTGAGGGTGTCCGGCGCGACGTCGATCACCTTCGCGCGGAAGAGCTCGACGGTCTCGAGCACCTGGGCTCGCTGCGCGCGATCGGCACGCACCTTGACCAGCAGAAGCTCCCGCTGGACCGACTGCTGCGGGTCCAGCTCCACGATCTTCAGGACGTTCACCAGCTTGTTGAGCTGCTTGGTCACCTGCTCCAGGGGTGAGGATTCGGCGTTGACCACGATCGTGATGCGGCTGACGTCCGGGTTCTCCGTCTCGCCCACCGCCAGGGAGTCGATGTTGAAGCTGCGCCGGGAGAAGAGGCCGCTGACCCGGGCCAGCACACCCGGCTTGTTCTCCACGAGCACGCTCAGCGTGTGCTTGGTCATCAGAGGTCGTCCTCTTCGAAGGTGGGACGGACGTCCCGGGCGAACATGATCTCGTCGTTGCTGGTGCCGGCCGCGACCATCGGCCACACCATCGCGTCCTTGCCGACGGTGAAGTCGATGACCACCGGGGCGTCGTTGATCGCCATGGCGGCCTCGATGGTCTTGTCCACATCGGCGGCCGACTCGCAGCGCAGGCCGATGCAGCCGAGCGCCTCGGCCAGCTTCACGAAGTCGGGGATGCGGTGCTTATGGGTGCCCAGGTCGGTGTTGGAGTACCGGCCCTCGTAGAACAGGGTCTGCCACTGCCGCACCATGCCGAGGTTGCCGTTGTTGATGACGGCGATCTTGACCGGGATGCCCTCCAGCGCGCAGGTGGCGAGCTCCTGATTGGTCATCTGGAAGCAGCCGTCGCCGTCGATCGCCCACACCGCCGTGTCCGGCCGGCCGACCTTGGCGCCCATCGCGGCCGGCACCGCGTAACCCATGGTCCCGGCGCCGCCGGAGTTGAGCCAGGTGCCCGGCTTCTCGTAGGAGATGAACTGCGACGCCCACATCTGGTGCTGCCCGACCCCGGCCACATAGATCGCGTCCGGGCCGACCAGCTTGCCGATCCGCTCGATCACGTACTGCGGGGAGAGCGTGCCGTCGGTCGGCTCGTCGTACCCCAGCGGGTAGCGCTCGCGCAGGTCGTTCAACTGCGCCCACCACTGCTGGTACGCGCCGGCGCCGGCTGATGGTCCAGTCCCGACGGCGGCGATCAGCTCGTCGATGACGTGCCGGGCGTCGCCGACGATCGGGACGTCGGCGTGCCGGTTCTTGCCGATCTCGGCCGGGTCGATGTCGGCGTGCACGACCTTCGCGTCCGGCGCGAAGGAGTCGAGCTTGCCGGTGACCCGGTCGTCGAAGCGGGCGCCCAGCACGACCAGCAGGTCGGACTTCTGCAGCGCGTACACCGCGGGGACCGTGCCGTGCATGCCGGGCATGCCCAGGTGCTGCGGGTGCGAGTCGGGGAAGGAGCCGAGTGCCATCAGCGTGGTGACCACCGGCATGCCGGTCTGCTCGGCCAGCTTGCGCAGACCCTCGGTGGCGCCGGCCTTGATGACGCCGCCGCCCACGTAGAGCACCGGGCGCCGGGCCTGGGCGATCAGCTTGGCCGCCTCGCGGATCTGCTTGCCGTGCGGGTGCAGCGTCGGGCGGTAGCCGGGAAGGTCGAGAGTGGGCGGCCAGGAGAACGTGGTCTGCGCCTGCAGCACGTCCTTGGGGATGTCGACCAGCACCGGGCCGGGCCGGCCGGTCGCCGCCAGGTGGAACGCCTCCGCCATGATCCGCGGCACCTCCTCGGCGTTCTGCACCAGGAAGTTGTGCTTGGTGATCGGCAGCGTGATCCCCTGGATGTCCGCCTCCTGGAAGGCGTCCGTACCGATCGCCGGACGGGCCACCTGGCCGGTGATCGCGACGATCGGCACCGAGTCCATGTAGGCGTCCGCGATCGGCGTGACCAGGTTGGTCGCGCCCGGGCCGGAGGTGGCGATGCAGACGCCGACCTTGCCGGTGGCCTGCGCATAGCCGGTCGCCGCGTGACCGGCGCCCTGCTCGTGGCGGACCAGGATGTGCCGGACCTTCGAGTCGTAGAGCGGGTCGTACGCGGGCAGGATCGCGCCCCCGGGGATGCCGAAGGCCACCTCGACGCCGAGAGCCTCGAGGGACCGCACGAGCGAGCCGGCGCCGGTGGTCGGCGCGGGGCTCGCGACTACTCCGTGCTGTCCGGCGGCGGCCGCCACGGTGGCCGGGTTGGCTCGGTGGGCGAGGGTCTCGGGAGTGGGTGGTCTCGTCATCGCTGAAACCTTCGGGTCAAAGGGCTGGGGTGTTTGGATCCGGGCAACAAAAAAGGCCCTCGTGCGTCAGATGCACGGGACCTTGCGCGCTGGTCACCTCGACGAGGCGGGCAGCGCGCTCAAATAAGTACTCGAACCGACAAACACATGCGGCTAACCTTGCCCGATCTCACGCGATGAGTCAACAGATCCCACATTCTGATCACTCGGTGGTGATTCCCCGCTCTGCTCGGCCGGCAGAACGGCCCTCAGCTGCCGCATCCCGGGCCCGAGCATGACCACCTGGCTGCGCGCCGTAGCGCCCGGCGGCGGCGCGGGTCGCGGCAGCGGCGTGGGCTTCGGCGCGATCGCCGGGCGCAGCGATCGCAGCTGGGCGGCCAGGTGCTCGGCCGGCACCCCCCAGCCGAACAACGAGCCCTGCCCGAGCCGGCAGCCGGCCTCCTCGACGACCGCACGCTGGGCCGGCGTCTGGATGCCCTCGGCCAGCACCTCGAGGCCGAGCCGGTGACCCAGCCGGACCACCACGTCCACCAGCGGCGCGGCGGTGCCGGTGCGCGACTCGGGCTCGGCCACCAGCCGCTGGTCGATCTTCAGGATGTCGATCGGGAGCGTCCGCAGCTGCCCGAGCGACGAGTATCCGGCGCCGAAGTCGTCGAGGGCGATGCGTACGCCGGTCGCGCGAAGCTCGCCGAGCCGCCTGACCAGCTCCTCGACGTCGGTGGCGACGGCGTGCTCGGTCACCTCGAGCACCAGCCGCTGAGCGGGCACGTTCAGCTCACTCAGCACGTCGGCCACCTGCGCGGCGTAGTCCGCCGCGTGCAGCTCCTTGGGTGACAGGTTCACCGACACCCAGACGTCGTGCCCGTCGACCAGCCAGCTCGCCAGCTGCCGGCACGCCTGCCGCAGCACCCAGTGCCCGAGGCGGTTGATCAGCCCGGACTCCTCGGCCACCGGGATGAACTCGTCCGGCCGCACGTTGCCCAGCGTCGGGTGGTGCCAGCGCAGCAGCGCCTCGGCGCCCACCGGCCGCATCGACGGCAACGCCACCACGGGCTGGAAGACCAGGCTCAGCTCGTCGCGGTCGATCGCGTGCCGCAGTTCGTTCTCCAGCGTGCTCCGGCGCTGCAGCAGCTCGTCGTAGCGGACCTCGTAGCGCTCGACGCGGTTCTTCCCGCGCTGCTTGGCGTAGCGCAGGGCGAGATCGGCGTCGCGGATCAGCCGGTTGCTGTCGCCCGGGCACCCGGCGACGCCGAGGCTGGCCGACAGGAAGATCGAGATGCCGTCCACCTCGTACGGCTCGCCGAGCACCGCGAGCAGGCGCTTCGCCGCCAGCATCGCCTCGTCGGGGGTGGCGTGCATGAGCACGGCGAACTCGTCGCCGCCGAGCCGGGCCGGCACGTCGCCGGAGAGCAGGTTGCGCCGCAGCCGAGCGCCGACCTCGGCGAGCACCGCGTCGCCCACGTCGTGCCCGCGCATGTCGTTGACCGTCTTGAAGCCATCGAGGTCGATGCCGACCAGGCTCAGCGGGCCCGGCTCGGCGGGGCGGCCGTCCGGGTACGGATCGCGCAGTGCCCGGACCAGGCCGCGGCGGTTGGCCAGGCCGGTCAGCGGGTCGGTGTGGGCGAGCTCACGGAAGTGCTTCTCGCTCTGTTTGAGCTGCAGCGTGTAGCGCTTCACGTCGGTCAGCGCCAGATACTGCCGGGTCACCAGCAGCAGGCCCTCGACACTGGCGGCGGCCATCCCGGCGGGATCGATCGAGCCGCCGGCCCACACGTGGTAGACGGCCGCGCCGATGATCGCCAGCACCGGCACGAAGGCGAACGCGTTGCCCCGCTGGATCGCGTCGCCGGTGGGCCGCACCGGCCGGTCGACGATCTGCACGGCCCGGGCCACCACGAACAGCCCGGCCGGCAGCGCCAGCCCGCCGGCGAGAACCGCGAGATCGTTCTGCCGGCAGATGCCCCCGGAGAGCAGCAGCGCCGAGATCGCGACCAGGGTCACGCCGAGCGCCACCCGCACCGTTCCGTTCCGCGGCCGGTGCGCATGCAGCGCGAGGACCACGGTCAGGCCGATCGCCAGCGTGCCCACCACCGCCGGGATGAGCAGCGCCACGCAGATGTACGTGTCGCCGAAGACCCGGGTCGGCGGCGCGATCAGCACCCAGCCGACGAAGCAGAGCGCCGCCGCGACGATCGCGCCGTCGCAGAGGTTGCGAAGGATCGTGCCGCGGGTCTTGCCCGACCCGGGCAGCAGGACCGTGCCGGCCAGCAGCGTGGTGGTGCCGAGCGCCATCGCGGCGGCCATGGTGTTGCCGAGCAGCGTGCGGGGCTCGTGGGACACGTGATGCGGCTCGATCAGCCCGCTGATCACCCCGGCCAGCGCCGCGGCCGAGACGAGAGCGCTGCCGGCGGCGAGCAGCTGGTGGGCCCGGCGCGCGGCTCCCGTGTGCTTTCGTCCCCATTTTGCCAGCAGGGCAACGGCCGGGACCGCGATCACAAGGCTCGCCAGCCCGGCCAGCTCCACGCCGGACGGTGAATGCACGACAACACTGTGCCGGATCTTTCGCGTTTACACGAGTCCGGTTTCTGCCCGTCACTGCTCAGCCGTCCCGTGCTGTGGACCACACGGTCGGTTGAGCGGTGACGGTGGCAGACTGTGGGGATGCCTGAACTGCGCTCCCGGACCTCGACCCACGGTCGGACGATGGCCGGCGCGCGTGCCCTCTGGCGCGCCACCGGCATGACCGACGACGACTTCGGCAAGCCGATCGTGGCCATTGCCAACAGCTTCACCCAGTTCGTGCCGGGGCATGTCCACCTCAAGGACATGGGCGGCCTGGTCGCCGACGCGATCGCCGAGGCGGGCGGGGTCGGGCGCGAGTTCAACACCATCGCCGTCGACGACGGCATCGCGATGGGCCACGGCGGCATGCTGTACTCGCTGCCCAGCCGCGAGCTGATCGCCGACGCGGTGGAGTACATGGTGAACGCGCACTGCGCCGACGCCCTGGTCTGCATCTCCAACTGCGACAAGATCACACCGGGCATGCTGATCGCCGCGCTGCGGCTGAACATCCCGACGGTCTTCGTCTCCGGCGGCCCGATGGAGGCCGGCAAGACGATCGCCATCGAGGGCGTGGTGCACGAGAAGCTCGATCTGGTCGACGCGATGAGCGCCAGCGCGAACGAGAACGTGACCGACGCCCAGCTCGACACCATCGAGCGGTCGGCCTGCCCGACCTGCGGCTCCTGCTCGGGCATGTTCACCGCCAACTCGATGAACTGCCTGACCGAGGCGATCGGCCTGGCGCTGCCGGGCAACGGCTCGACGCTGGCCACGCACGCCGCGCGCAAGGCGCTCTTCGAGCGGGCCGGCGCGCTGGTCGTGGACATCGCGAAGCAGTACTACGAGAACGACGACACCTCGGTGCTGCCCCGGGCGATCGCGTCCCGCGACGCCTTCGAGAACGCGGTGGCGCTGGACGTGGCGATGGGCGGGTCCACCAACACGGTGCTGCACCTGCTGGCCGCGGCGCGCGAGGCGGAGCTCGACTTCACCGTCTCCGACATCGACGCGGTCTCGCGCCGGGTGCCGTGCCTGTCCAAGGTCGCGCCGAACAGCCCGAAATACCACATGGAGGACGTGCACCGGGCCGGTGGCATCCCGGCCCTGCTGGGCGAGCTGGACCGCGGCGGTGCGCTGCGGCGTGACGTCCGGGCGGTGCACTCCCCCGACCTGAGCACCTGGCTCGACGCCTGGGACATCCGCGGCGGCAAGGCCTCCGAGGAGGCGCTCGAGCTGTTCCACGCGGCGCCGGGCGGGGTCCGCACGACGCAGCCGTTCTCCACTCAGAACCGGTGGGCGACGCTGGACACCGACGCGGTCGAGGGCTGCATCCGGTCGGTCGAGCACGCGTACACGGCGGACGGCGGCCTGGCCATCCTCTTCGGCAACCTGGCGCCCGACGGCTGCGTGGTGAAGACCGCCGGGGTGGCCGAGGAGCTGTGGAAGTTCAGCGGGCGGGCCCGGGTCTTCGAGAGCCAGGACGCCGCGGTCGCCGGCATCCTCGGCAAGCAGGTGGTCGAGGGCGACGTCGTGGTGATCCGGTACGAAGGACCGCGCGGCGGCCCGGGCATGCAGGAGATGCTCTACCCCACGTCGTTCCTCAAGGGCCGCGGGCTGGGCAAGGCCTGCGCGCTGATCACCGACGGCCGGTTCTCCGGCGGCACCTCCGGGCTGTCCATCGGCCACATCTCCCCCGAGGCGGCGTCCGGCGGCCTGATCGCGCTGGTCGAGACCGGTGACGAGATCACCATCGACATCCCCGGCCGGTCCATCACGCTGAACGTGGGCGACGACGAGCTGGCCCGCCGCCGGCACGCCCAGGAGCAGCGGGAAAAGCCCTTCTCGCCGGTCGACCGGCAGCGGCCGGTCTCGGCCGCGCTGCGGGCCTACGCCTCGATGGCGACCAGCGCCAGCGACGGCGCCTACCGCCGGGTGCCGGACTGAGAACGCCGCTGGTCCATCTCCTCGTCGGGCTCACCGGCGCGGGTAAGACGACGTATTCGGCACGCGTCCTCGAGCCGGCCGGCGCGGTCCGGCTGTCGGTCGACGAGCTCATCTACGAGCGGCACGGCCAGTACGCCGTGGACTATCCGGCCGCGGAATACTTCTCGCTGTACGAGCCGGCCGTGCAGGAGATCCGGGAGCGGATGGTGCGGGAGCTCGCCCTCGGTCATGACGTGGCGCTCGACCTGGGCATCTGGTCGCGGGCCGATCGCGACGAGTGGAAGCACCTGATCGAGAAGGCCGGCGGGCAGTGGCGGCTGCTGTATTTCCCGGTGTCGCGGGCCGAGCTGCTGGCGCGCCTGGCCGAGCGGAACAGGCTGGGCCGGGCGGAGGCGATGCCGCTGCGGGAGTCGGACCTCGACGACTTCTACGCCCGGTTCGACGAGCCCGAGGACGAGGGCGAAGAGGTCATCCAGCCGGGTTCGTACTGACCCGGCCGGATTCCGCACGGCCGGAACGGGACCGCCGCCGACGCCCCCCGCGGACGCGGCCCCCCAGCATCGTCCGACCCCCTCAAGGTCGAGACGCCCCGGCGGCGGACCCCTCCCGGCCGGTCGGCGCTGGACCAACTGAACCGGATAAGCGAATTGGACCGTACGGCGATGGTTGAAACCTGTCAATACCCCTGGACGTGCCATTAACCTGAGAGTTCACGCAGCTTAACCGGTCAAGCGTTTACTCCCTGGTGAGATTGATCTACCGGGTTGTAACGTGAGAGCGCTCCACTTTCGAGGAGGCTCATGAAGCGACCGACCATCGCGGACATCGCCGAACGCGCCGGCGTGTCCAAGGGCGCGGTCTCGTACGCCCTGAACGGGCAACCCGGCGTCTCCGAGGCCACCCGGGAGCGGATCGTGGCCATCGCCCGCGAGATCGGCTTTACCGCCAACCGGGCCGCCCGCGCCCTGTCCGGCGCCCGCGCCGAGGCGGTCGGCCTGACCCTGTGCCGGCCCGCGCGGATCCTCGGCATCGAGCCGTTCTTCATGGGTCTGATCAGCGGCTTCGAGGCCGAGCTGGCGACCCGGTCGTACGCGTTCACGCTGCAGCTCACGCAGTCGCCGGAGCAGGAGTCCGAGGTGCACCGCCGCTGGTGGGGCGAGCGCCGGGTGGACGGCGTCTTCGTCACGGACCTGCGCGACAACGACGTGCGCATCCCGGTGCTGCAGGAGCTCCAGCTCCCGGCGGTGGTGATCGGCGGCCCCGGCGACACGGGCTCGATCGCCCAGGTCTGGTCGGACGACGCCGGCGCGGTCGGCGAGGCGGTGCGCTACCTGGCCGCGCTCGGGCACCGCCGGATCGCGCGGATCAGCGGGCTGCCCGACCTGCTGCACACCCAGGTGCGGACCAGGGCGTACGACGAGGTGTGCGCGACGCTCGGCTTCGACGAGGCGGTGACCGTGCCGGCCGACTACACCGGCGAGGAAGGTGGGCGGGCCACCCGGCGCCTGCTGATGGCGGAGCACCGGCCGACGGCCGTGATCTACGACAACGACGTGATGGCGGTCGCCGGCCTCGCGGTGGCGCAGGAGATGGGCCTGCGGGTGCCGGCCGACCTGTCCATCGTGGCCTGGGACGACTCACCCCTGTGCCGCCTGGTGCACCCGGCGCTGACCGCGCTGAGTCGCGACATCGCCGAGTACGGCGCCCACGCCGCCCGCAAGCTCCTGGCGGCGATCGACGGCCGCCCGATGATCGACGAGGAGGCCGTTGCGGCCCGCCTCACGCCCAGAGGCAGCACGGCGCCACCACCGCCGGCGACATGACCACCGGCGACATGACCACCGGCCGGGTGAACCGCGAGGCGTTGCACCGCCGGACCCTCGTGGTGGTCATGATCTCCCAGGTCCTCAGCGGCGCCGGGCTGGGCGCGGGGGTCACCGTCGGCGCCCTGCTGGCCGAGGACATGCTCGACACCACGAGCCTGTCCGGGCTGCCCTCCGCGCTGTTCACCGCGGGCTCCGCCGCGACCGCGCTCGCCGTCGGGCGGATCTCCCAGCAGCTGGGCCGCCGAGCCGGGCTGACCGCCGGGTACGCGGCGGGTGCGCTCGGCGGCGCGGGCGTCGTGCTGGCCGCCACCCTCGGCAACATCCCGCTGCTGCTGCTGTCCTTGCTGGTCTACGGCGCCGGCACGGCCACCAACCTGCAGGCCCGCTACGCCGGCGCCGACCTCGTCGAACCGGCCCGCCGGGGTCGTGCGATCAGTTCGGTGCTGGTCGCCGTCACCCTCGGCGCCGTCGCCGGGCCCAACCTGGTCGCGCCGACGGGCACGCTCGCGGAGAGCTGGGGCATCCCCGCCCTCGCCGGCCCCTTCCTGATGGCCACCCTGGCGTACGCCCTGGCCGGCCTCGTCCTGTTCGTCTTCCTCCGGCCGGACCCGCTGCTGGTGTCGCGGACCCTTCCCGACATCGAGACCCCGGGCACGGCGCCGGCCACCCGCGCGGGCGGGAGCGTCGCGGCCGGCGCCGTGACCATGGTGCTCACCCAGCTCGTCATGGTGGCCGTGATGACGATGACGCCGGTGCACATGCAGGCCCATCACCACGACCTGCACGCCACCGGCCTGGTCATCGCGGTGCACATCGCCGCCATGTACCTGCCCTCGCCGATCACCGGCATCCTCGTCGACCGGGTCGGCCGGGTCCCGGTCGCCGTGGCCTCCGGCGTGACCCTGCTGGTCGCCGGCGTGGTGTCGGCCGTCGCACCGGCCGGCTCCGTACCCCTGCTGGCCGTCGCCCTCGCCCTGCTCGGCCTGGGCTGGAACCTCGGCCTGGTCGCCGGCACCACGATGATCACCGATGCGGTGCCGCTGCACTCACGTGCCCGGACCCAGGGTGCGGTCGACCTGTGCGTGGCGCTGGCCGGCGCGGGCGGCGGCATCGCGAGCGGCGTGGTAATGGCCGCGGCGGGCTATGCCGCGTTGTCCATCGGCGGCGGTGTGCTGGCTCTCGCCGTGATTCCGTTCGTGGCCGCCAGCGCCCGGCGGGCGGCGCGCGTCACGGCTTGACCGCGTGGATCCGCTCGATGCTGCCGGCCTTCAGGCGCTCGGCTTCGACGATCCGGAAGCCGGCCGCCTCGACCTCGGGCCGCTGCCGCCGGGTGAAGTGTTCCCCGGCGGTGGCGATGGTGATGCGCTCGAGCAGCCACTGCGCCGCGTAGACGGGCGGCCAGCTGCTGCGGATGTGATCCACCAGCAGGAGCCGGCCGCCGGGCGCCAGGACCCGGTGCATCTCGCCGATCGCGGCCCGGGCGTCGGGGATGGCGCAGAGCGACAGGGCACAGACGACGGTGTCGAACGAGCCGTCGTCGAAGGTCAGCCGTTCGGCGTCGCCCTCGTGCAGCTCGACCGCACGACCCAGGGCCGACGCGCGCCGCCGGGCGATGTCCAGCATGGCGGGGCTGAGCTCGACACCGGTGACGGGAACGTCCGCCGGATAGTGCGGCAGATTGCGGCCCGTGCCGATGGCCACCTCGAGGACGCGCCTGCGCGCACGGGCGCCGATCCACTCGCGGCCACCGGTGAACCAGACCTTTTCGAGGAACTCGATCTGCCGGTCGTAGCTGGGCGCGCTCTGGTCCCAGACGCGGCGCGACTTGGCGGTCCGGTCGGATGCGTTCATGGCGACCATTGTCGTCCCCGCGGGACAGCCCGCAGCGTGGGCAGAGGGGGTGACCCACGACGGCCCGGCGGGGTGCGCCGGGGACGGTGTGAGCGCCCGTACCCGTCGATTCTCTAGCCCTGGGCGGCCCGGTGGGTGTCCAGGTAGGCCTCGATCCGCTCGGCCGGAGCCGGATGGCCGAGGGCGAAGCCCTGGCCGTAGAGGCAACCCGCCTCGCGCGCCCGCTCGATCTCGTCCTCGGACTCCAGGCCCTTCGCGACGATCTCCAGGCCCAGCCGCTTCCCCAGGCTGACGACGACGCCGAGCACCGCCGAGTTGTTCGCCTCGGTCGGCGAGTTGACCAGGACACGGTCCAGTTTGAGCACGTCGACCGGCAGGCGGCGCAGGTGCGACAGCGACGCCTGGCCCGCGCCGAAGTCGTCGAGCGCCGCGCGGACGCCGAGCTTGCGCAGGCCCGCCAGCGCCGCCACGATCGCCGGCACGTCCTCGGCGATCCACGTCTCCGCCACCTCGACGACCAGACGCTCCGGCTCGAGGTTGTGGCGGCGCAGCACCTGATCGACGCGCTCCGGGAACCGGGCCGTCAGCAGCTCGCGCGGCGCCACGTTGATCGACAGCCAGAAGTCGCTGCCCGCCGTGGTCCAGGTCGCGAGCTGGCGGCAGGCCGTGTCCAGCACCCACTCGTCGAGGTCGGCGGCGATGCCGACGGCCCGGGCGATCGGCAGCAGCTCGGCCGGCATGATCGTGCCCAGCTTGGGGTGCCGCCAGCGCAGCAACGCCTCGACGCCGACCGGCCGGCGATCGCGCAGGCCGACCACCGGCTGATAGAGCAGGTCCAGCTCGCCGTTGTCCGCGGCGTCCAGAAGCTGCTGCTCGAGGTCCATCCGGCGGTGCAGCTGGATCTCCACGTCTGTGTCGTACCACTCGACCCGGTCGCGACCGAGCTGCCGGGCCCGGCTGCGGGCCAGGTCGGCGTGCCGCATCACCTCGTCGGAGTCCTTGCCGCCGGCCAGCTCGGCCAGGCCGACGCTGGTGTGCAGCTCGACGATCACGCCGGGCAGTTGATAGGGCTCCATCAGGGCGGTGACCAGGCGGGTGGCCAGCGCGTACGCGAGCACCGCACCGTCGGCGGTCAGCACCGCGAACTCGTCGCCGCCCAGCCGGGCCGGCACGTCCTCGTCGCCGCACAGGCTACGGATCCGCCGGCCGACCTCGATCAGCACCGCGTCGCCGGTCTCCCGGCCCTTCGAGTCGTTGATCTCCGCCAGCCCGTGCAGGTCGATCACCAGCAGCGTGCCCTGCTGTCCCGGGCGGCGACGGTGCTCGAGCAGGTCACGCATCAGCGCCCGGCGGTTGGCCAGCCCGGTGAGCTGGTCGATGAAGGACAGCCGGTGCAGGGCACGCTCCAGGTGCCGGCGCTCGCCGATGTCGCGCACGTGCACCACCAGCGCGGCCACCTCGGGCACCGACCGCTGGTCGGACACCGTGGACTCGGTGTCGCGCCACATCTTCTGCCCGTCGCGGATCCGGGCGTTGACCAGGGCCGGCGGGCCGTCGGCGTGCTCACCCTCGAGGACCGCGCGGATCACCGCCTGGGCCTCGGCGGCGTCGTCGGGGTGCAGCAGCTCGTGGAACGAGCGCCCGACCACCTGCGCGTCGTCCAGGCCGAAGAGCCGTGCCGCGGCCGGCGACTGCCAGGTGATGACCAGGTCCTGGTCGAGCACCAGGGTGAGGTCGGTGGCGCCGGTCACCAGGGACCGGAAGTGCGCCTCCTTGACCTTCAGCTGCCCGGCGTAGTGCCGGATGTCGCGCACCACCAGCAGCTCGCGCATGGTCAGGATGGCCACCATGGACAGGCCGAGCACGATCGCCCGTCTGTCGAAGTCGCCGCGCGTGACCAGATGCACGAGGGCCGCGACCACACCGATCGCGGCCGGCACGGCCAGCAGCGGATAGCTGGCCAGGTACTGGTCCGGCTCACGTGGCTCGGCGTTCGGCAGCGGGATGTCGCGGCGGCTCCCGCCGTACGCCGACAGCGCGAAGCCGACGACGACCGACAGCCCGAACAGTGGGATCAGGGGTCCGACCCTGTCGTTCGCGATCAGGTTGAGCGCCGTGCACAGTGCGATCAGGACGGCGGCGCACCCCGCGCCGCAGATCAGCGCCTCCCGCGGGCGCGGACGGGCTCGCAGCACGGTGACGACCACGATCGCCACGGCGGCCGCGGTGCACAGCGTGGCGACCAGGGTGACCGGGTGGGTGTCGTCCATCGGCGTGCTCAGGTAGGCGGCGAACCCGAGGCTGACGCCCAGGCCGAGCCCGTCGAACGCACGCCGTACCCGGACCGGCACCGAGGTCGCCGCGCCGGGCAGCAGCATCGTGCCGAGCACGTAGAACAGCGCGGACAGCCCGAGGCCGGCGGTCGCCCAGGCCTCGGCGTCGTGGTGGATCACCTGTGGAGCGATGGCGGCCAGCCCGGCGCTCAGCGCGGCCATGCCGATGAACCCGGCGCCCTTGCAGTACTCGAAGCTGCGCTGCTCGTGATGAATCGCCAGCGAGGCGGTGACCAGCACGATCGTCGCCCACAGCCCGGCCACGCCGACACCGGCGGCCAGGGCCGGCAGGGGTTCCAGCATGCCCAGCGCGCCGGCCACCAGCACCACCGCCGCGACACCGGGCACGGCGAAGAAACCGGCCCGGACCGGTCGGTGCGCGGACGGCGGCACTGCCACAACGGCCTCCGATTCGAGGGTTTCAATGCACCCACATCGGCTAACGTGCATCCCCCGATCAGGTTACGGGGCGGTTGTCACCCTTCGCATGCTCGGATCGTCGGGTATGGACCGGCTGCGGTCAAACGCCGGCACGGTTGGCACCCCGTTCGGGGGCGAAACCCGGCCGAACCGGCCGGGTGCGAGGATTGCCGGTGTGAGCCGCCCTGTTCTGCGCGTACGCAAGTCCGGCGCCCTGCTGATCGCGGCGTTGATCGCGCTGGTCGGCACCGTGCCGCTCGCCGGCATGCGATGGTCGACCGCCCCGCTGCTGCTGATCCCCCTGGCCGTGCTGATCTGGGCGCTGCGGGCCGGCACCGACGTCTTCCCCGACCACCTGCGGGTGCGCGCGCTGCTCGGCTCGGCCGACGTGCCCTGGGATCAGATCGACGAGCTGGTGCCCGACGAGCGCGGCCGGGTGAGCGCACGACTCACCGGTGGGACCATGCTCCGGCTGACCGGGGTGACCACGGCGAACCTGGAGGCCGTGCTGGCCGCGGGCGGGCAGCCGGTCAGTAGCCCTCCACCACCTGATTGATCAGGTCCGCCCCGGCGGCGTAACGGCGCAACTGGTCGCCGGCCAGCGCGTATCCCCGCGGCAGCAGACCGGTGACCGCGCCGCCGATGTGCGGGGTGATGAAGACGTTCGGCAGGCGCCAGAGCGGGTGATCGGAGCGCAACGGCTCGGGGTCGGTCACGTCCAGCGCCGCCGACAAGCGACCCGCCGCGGTCTCGGTGAGCAGCGCGGTCGTGTCGACCACCGGGCCGCGGGCCGCGTTGACCAGCAGGGCGCCGTCCGGCATCGCGGCCAGGAACGACGCGTCGACCAGGCCGCGGGTGTCGTCGGTGAGCGGGACGACGAGCACCACCACGTCGGCGTGGGGCAGCAGCCCGGGCAGCTCGGACACCTCGTGGACGCCCGGCCTGGCGGTGCGCGCCACCCGGGTGACGGTCACCCCGAACGGCGCCAGGTGCCGCTCGATCGCGTGCCCGATGGAGCCGGCGCCGACGATCAGCACCCGCGCCCCGGTCAGTTCCCTGGTCGGGGTGTACGCCTGAGCCGTCCACTCGCCGCCGGTCTGCGCGCGGGCGTAGTTGGGGAACTGCCGCAACACGCCCACCGCCGCGCCCACCACCCACTCGGCAACCGGGGAGTCGTGCACGCCGCGGGCGTCGCAGAGCACGATCCCCGGTGGCACCTGTCCCACCCAGGTGTCGGCGCCGGCCGACAGCAGCTGGACGGCGCGCAGCCCGGTCATCTTCGGCAGCAGCTCACCGGCCCGGGCGGCGGGCAGGAACGGCGGCACCCAGAATTCGACGCCCGCCGGATCGGACGGCAGCGAGTCCGAGTCCGGGCAGATCTCGATCTCCGCCGTGTCCGGAATGCGGCCGAGCAGCTCGCGGCCCACCTGGTGAGCGATCCACACCTTCACGCTCCCCACATTAGGCCGGTAGCCGGCACGGCCTTTCAGGCTGGCTCGTTACCCTGGTCTGGTGATTTCGCAGACGTCCCGACGGGTCCGCGGTGTGGCGGCGGTGCTCGCTGCCACGATGGCCCTGAGTGCCGCGTGCACTTTCGGCCCACCGGACCCGGACGTGGCCGGCGAGCCGCCCAACCTGCCGACGCCGAGCGCGGAGGGCAGCGGCGCGCCCGGGACGGGCGACGCCGAGCAGGAGGTCGTGGTCACCGTCCTGGCCAAGGGCCTCGACGTGCCGTGGGGCATGGCGTTCCTGCCCGACGGCGGCGCGCTGGTGACCGAGCGCGACACCGCCCGGATCCTGCAGGTCGGCCCCAAGACGGACACCGACGGCCTCCAGGTCACCGAGGTGGCCCGGCTGACCGACGTGGTCAGCGGCGGTGACAGCGGACTGCTCGGGATCGCCGTGTCGCCCGCTTACAAGACGGACCAGACGGTCTACGTCTTCTACTCCACCGCCAAGGACAACCGCATCGCGAAGATGAAGCTCAAGGGCAAGCCGAGCGTGCTGCTCTCGGGGCTGCCGAAATCGGATCACGACAACGGCGGCCAGCTCGCCTTCGGACCCGACGGCTACCTCTACGTGACCACCGGCGACGGCACCGACGCCGGCACGCAGGCGCAGAGCCCGAAATCGCTGGGCGGCAAGATCCTGCGGATCACCAAGGACGGCAAGCCCGCGCCGGGCAACCCGGTCAAGACCTCGCCGATCTGGTCGTCCGGCCACCGCAACGTGCAGGGCATCGCCTGGGACTCGGCGAAGCGGATGTACGCCAGTGAAGCCGATCAGAAGAGCAGCGGCGAGCTCAACGTGATCGTCAAGGGCAAGAACTACGGCTGGCCGGCGGCGGACGGCGAGTCGACCGACGCCAAGTTCACCAGCCCCCTGGTGACCTGGCCGGTCGAGGATTCGTCCTGCTCCGGCGTCGCTGTCCTGGACCGGATGATCGCCACCGCGTGCCTGCTCGGGAAGCGGGTCTGGATGGTCACCACCACCGGCAACGGCACGCTGATCGGGCAGCCGCAGGCGCTGCTGACCGGCGAGTACGGCCGGCTGCGGGCGCTGGCCGCCGCGCCGGACGGTTCGCTGTGGGTGACCACGTCGAACCAGGAGAAGGGCGGCGAGCCGAAACCCGATGACGACCGCATCATGCGGCTGGTCTTCTCCGACGGCGGGGCCGGGCGAAGTTGACGCCGGTTTGGCGGACCGATCATGGGGGCAGGTGAGCGCTTGATGCGCTCTTTTCTACGCAAGATCGTTCGTTTCACCACAATCGCGCTACGCGGCCAGTGGGCCCGCCGGATCCGGACCGGGGTCCTGATCCTGCTGGTCAGCCTCGTCGGGACGACCGTGGGCACGCTGCTGTTCGCGCAGACCGAGACCGCCGTCGGGCCGTTCCGGGCCGAGATGTCGGTGCAGCCGTCCCTGCACGGGGGCACCGAGGTGGACATCCCGCCGCTCGGCTCCCTGCACCTCGCCAGCCACAGCGGTCCCCTGCACCTCAAGGTCAACCTCGGCTCGCTCGACCCGGAGCGCACCGAGGCGCTGATCGACGACCCGACCGCGATCAGCGCGGCCGGTCAGCGTGCGGTGGACGACGTGACCGGCGGCGTGGTGCGGCTCGCGCTGCGGGCGCTCGCCGCGTCGGTGATCACGTCGCTCCTGCTCGCCGCGCTGGTCTTCCGCCGGGTCCGCCGGGTGGCGTGGGCGGGCGTCCTCGCCCTGGCCGTCACCGCCGGCAGCATGGGGCTGGCGGCGGGCACGGCGCAGCCCGACTCGATCAGCGAGCCGCGGTACGAGGGCCTGCTCGTCAACGCCCCGGCCGTGGTGGGTGACGCGCGGCGCATCGCGGACAACTACGGCCGGTACGCGGACCAGCTCGCCCAGATCGTCAGCAACGTCAGCCGCATCTTCACGACGGTGTCGACGCTGCCCGTCTACGAGCCGGCCGCCAATACGACCCGCATCCTGCACGTCTCCGACCTGCACCTGAACCCGTCGTCGTGGGACCTCATCCGGACCGTGGTGCAGCAGTTCGACATCGACGCGGTGGTGGACACCGGCGACATCGTCGACTGGGGCAGCAGCGCGGAGGACACGTACGTGTCGCAGATCCCCCAGATCGGAGCGCCCTACATCTACGTGCGCGGCAACCACGACTCGCCGGCCACCGAGGCGGCGGTCCGGCGGCAGTCGAACGCGGTGGTCCTCGACAACACGACGACCGCCGTCAAGGGCCTGACGATCGCGGGGATCGGTGACCCCGAGTTCACGCCCGACAAGAGCACCGAGGACCGGCCGCCGGTGGTGGGCAACGCCGACGAGCCGCCGTCGTCGCCGCTGCTGCAGGCCGGCGATCAGCTGGCGGCCACGATCCGCGCGTCGAAGACCAAGGTGGACGTCGCGCTGGTGCACGACCCGGCGATGGCCCCGCCGCTCGCCGGATCGGTGCCGCTGGTGCTCGCCGGGCACCTGCACAAGCGTCAGGTGAGCGTGCTGCCGCCGCTGGCCGTGGTGCCGCAGCCGTCCGGCGCGCCGACGCCGGCCCCCACCGCCAACGGCGAGGCGATCGCGACGAGCCTGATGGTGGAGGGCTCGACGGGCGGCGCGGGCCTGCGCGGCCTGGAGAGCACGGAGCCGACCCCGGTGGCGATGTCGGTGCTGTATTTCGACGAGCAGCACCAGCTGAAGGCCTACGACGACATCCAGCTCGGCGGCACCGGCAAATCGCAGGTGACGCTGGAGCGCAAGGTCATCGGCCAGGAGCCCGAGCCGACCACCGACCCGAGCGTGCGCACCGGCGTGACCCCGCCACGCTCGGGTCCTTGATCGGCAGATCGGCAGATCGTCAGGAGAGGCGGGACAGGATCAGCTCCCGCACCGTTTTCGCGTCCGCCTGACCTCTGGTCGTCTTCATGACCGCGCCGACCAGGGCGCCCGCCGCGGCCACCTTGCCGTCGCGGATCTTCGCCGCGATGTCCGGGTTCGCCGCGATCGCCTCGTCGACCGCCGCCTGCAGCGCGCCCGTGTCGGAAACCACCCCGAGGCCGCGCGCCGCCATCACCGCGGCCGGGTCGCCCTCGCCGGCCACCACACCCTCCAGCACCGCGCGGGCCAGCTTGTCGTTGAGCTTGCCGCCGTCCACCAGGGACTGCAGCTCGGCCACCTGCGCCGGGGTCGCGCCGACCGCGGACAGCTCGACGCCGGTCTCGTTCGCCCGGCGGGCCAGCTCGCCCATCCACCACTTACGCGCGCCGGCCGGGGACGCACCGGCCGCGATGGTCTCCTCGATCAGGTCGACCGCGCCGGCGTTGGCCACCGACTGCATGTCGATCTCGCTGATCCCCCACACCTCGCGCAGCCGCGCCCGCTTGGCACTCGGCCTCTCCGGCAGCGCCGCGCGCAGCTCCTCGACCCAGGCCGCGTCGGGCGCGATCGGCACCAGGTCGGGCTCGGGGAAGTAGCGGTAGTCGGTCGCCGTCTCCTTGGACCGGCCCGGCCGGGTGGCGCCCGTGTCCTCCTGGAAGTGCCGCGTCTCCTGGATGATCCGGACGCCATCGTCGAGCAGGCCCGCCTGCCGGATGATCTCCGAACGCACCGCGCGCTCGACCGACCGCAGCGAGTTCACGTTCTTGGTCTCGGTGCGCGTGCCCCACTCCTCGCCCGGCCGGTTCAGCGAGGTGTTGACGTCGCAGCGCAGCGAGCCCTGCTCCATGCGCACGTCGGAGACGCCCAGCGAGCGGATGATGTCGCGCAGCTCGGTCACATACGCCCGCGCCACCTCCGGCGCCCTCGCCCCGATGCCGGGCACCGGCTTGGTCACGATCTCCACCAGCGGGATACCGGCCCGGTTGTAGTCGACCAGCGACTCGGTCGCGCCGTGGATGCGCCCGGTGGCGCCGCCGACGTGCAGCGTCTTGCCGGTGTCCTCCTCCAGGTGGACCCGCTCGATGCCGATCCGCACGGTCTCGCCGTCGATCTCGACGTCGACATACCCATCGGTGCACAGCGGCTCGTCGTACTGCGACGTCTGGAAGTTCTTCGGCATGTCCGGGTAGAAGTAGTTCTTCCGCGCCATCCGGCACCAGGCGGCGATGTCGCAGTTGAGCGCCAGGCCGATCCGGATGGTCGCCTCGATGCCGGCGCGGTTGGCCACCGGCAGCGACCCGGGCAGGCCGAGGCAGACCGGGCACACCTGAGTGTTCGGCTCGGCGCCGAACTCCGTCGGGCAGCCGCAGAACATCTTCGTGTTCGTACCCAGCTCGACATGCGTCTCGAGCCCGATCACGGGCTCGTAGCGGCTGATCGCATCGTCGTAGGACGGCAACGTGGAGATGCTCATGGCAGGCAACTTTAGTCGGCCCCTCCGACAGAAATCCGCCGGGTTCACGCGCAGCATGATGTTCAGGCGGACGAAGCCGGCGCCGAGACCCGGTAGTGGTATGTCGTGAGTGGACTGAAGCCCGCAGATTCATACAGCCGGCGGGCGGCGTCGTTCGACTCCTCGACCTGGAGATAGAGCCGTGGGGCGCCGTGCGCGGCGGCCCACTCGGCGATCGCGGCGAGGATCTGCCGGGCGACGCCGCGGCGCCGGGCGGCCGGCGCGGTGACCATGTCGAAGACGCCGGTCCAGCCGTTCTCGGCGACCGCCCGCCCCCGCCCGGCCACCACGCCGTCGAGGCGGACGGAGAAGTCCGAGCCGGTGACCTCGACAGCCGGAGCCGGAGCGAGCGGCGCCACGGCACGGGCGGTCATCAGCAGCACCGGCGATTCGCGCCGATAGCCGCGCCCGGCAAGGAGATCGTCCAGACCGGGCGGGCAGTCCTCGCAGATCTGAAACCGCGTGACCGCCCCGTGCGCGGCATAGAACCGTTCCGCGGCGGCGACGCTTCCCGGCGTACCGTGCGGGATGACGGCGCCCGACCACCAGGGTCCGTCGCCGGCGTGCCGCAACCACCACCCACCGTCGCGCTGTTCGGCGGCCGCGGGCAGCGCCCGCGCCGCCGATTCCAGCAGCTGACCGACTAGAGCGATGGCGGCGTCAGCGTCCCGACGGCCGACTCCAGCGCGGCGCCGACCCGGTACATCCGGTCGTCGGCCATCGTCGGCGCCATCACCTGGAAGCCGACCGGCAGACCCTCGGACAGACCGCACGGCACCGAGATCGCCGGGCCGCCGTACAGGTTGGTCGGGATGGTGAAGAGGTCGGCGAGGTACATCTGGTAGGGGTCCGAAGTGCGCGATCCGAACGGGAAGGCCACGAACGGCGTGGTCGGCGAGACCAGCACGTCGGCCTTCTCGAACGCGGCCTCGAAGTCACGGGTGATCAGCGTGCGCACCTTCTGCGCCTGGCCGTAGTAGGCGTCGTAGTAACCGCTGGACAGCGCGTACGTGCCGAGGATGATGCGGCGCTTGACCTCGGGGCCGAAGCCGGCCTCGCGGGTCAGCGACATGACCTCCTCGAGCGAGCGGTTGCCGTCGTCGCCGACCCGCAGGCCATAGCGGACGCCGTCGAAGCGGGCCAGGTTGGAGGTGCACTCGCTGGGCGCGATCAGGTAGTAGGCCGGCAGCGCGTACTCGAAGTGCGGGCACGACACCTCGACCACCTCGGCGCCGAGCTTGACCAGCGCCTCCAGCGACTCGCGGAACGCGCTCAGCACACCCGGCTCGGAGCCGTCGCCCGTGAACTCCTTGACCAGGCCCAGCTTCACGCCGGTCAGGTCGCCGTCGGCACCCCGGCGGGCGGCGGCGACGACGTCGGGCACCGGCTGCGGGATCGAGGTGGAGTCGCGCGGGTCATGGCCGGCGATCGCCGAGTGCAGCAGCGCCGCGTCGGCCACGTTGCGCGCACACGGGCCCGGAGTGTCCAATGAGGACGAGAAGGCGATCAGGCCGTAGCGGGACGTGCCGCCGTAGGTCGGCTTGGCGCCCACGGTGCCGGTGACCGCGCCGGGCTGGCGGATCGAGCCGCCGGTGTCGGTGCCGATCGCCAGCGGAGCCTCGTAGGCCGCGACCGCCGCCGCGCTGCCACCGCCCGAGCCGCCGGGGATGCGCCCGAGGTCCCAGGGGTTGTTGGTGGGCCCGTAGGCCGAGTACTCGGTCGACGAGCCCATCGCGAACTCGTCCATGTTGGTCTTGCCGAGCATCACCGTGCCGGCCTTCTTCAGGCGTTCCACGATGGTCGCGTCATACGGCGGTCGCCACCCCTCGAGGATCTTGGAGGCGGCGGTGGTGGGCACCCCACGGGTGGCGATCACGTCCTTGACGGCGATCGGCACACCGGCGAGCGGCCCAGCGTCGGCGCCCTCGTCGACGGCCCGGGCGGCGGCGAGCGCGCCCTCGCGGTCGACGTGCAGGAAGGCGTGCACCTGCGGGTCGACGGCCTCGATCCGGTCCAGGTGGGCGGTGGCCACCTCGACGGCGGAGACCTCCCCGCGCTTGATCAGGCCCGCGATCTCCGTCGCGGTCATCCTCGTGACATCGCTCACGTCAGGCCTCCTCGTCCAGGATCCGGGGCACGCGGAACCGGCCCTCGGCCTGGTCGGGCGCGCCGGACAGCACGTCGGCCTGGCTCAGGCTCGGCTGCACGACATCGTCGCGATACACGTTGGTCAGCGGCACGGAGTGCGACGTGGGCGGGATGTCGTCCGCCGCGACCTCACCGACCCGGGCGACCGACTGCAGGATGACGTCGAGCTGCCCCGCGAACCGGTCCAGCTCCTCCTCCGTCACCGCGAGCCGCGACAGCCGCGCCAGATGCGCAACCTCGTCCCGCGAAATAGCAGCCATGGTCTTCCCTCCGACATGCCGGCAACCCGGCAGAGTCTATTTCGCCCCCTCCCCCACCCGGCGACCGGGTTTCGATCCCCGACCCAACTTCAAGATCAAACTCATCCGGATACGAGCCATCTGAAGTCCCGTGACCCACCCGCCGGCGCGGCGGCGGGTCACCCCCTCTGCCCAGCCGCCGGGCTGTCC
>NZ_JBFAZH010000007.1:0-29634 GCF_040681735.1 Actinoplanes sp. NPDC051633
GCCGGACATCATGTCGAACATCGACGGCTGGTACGAGGTCACCGTCGAATAGTACGCCCGTTCTAATCCTTCGGCTGGTCCGGATGGCTGTAGGAGATCCGGTCGGTGGGCAGCGGGAACTCCTGCTCGTCACCGAACGGCGACGGGCCGCCCGCCTTCTGCGCCAGGAGCTCGGCCACGTCCAGCTTGCCGTCCGGCCCGACGTGCGGCGGTTCGGGCTTACGAGCGCTGGAGAACGGCGTGGCCGCCTCACTGGTGACCGGGTTCGACGGCGCCATGTTCCCCGACGACGAGGGAGACGAGCCGTTCTGCTGCTCGAGCTCGTCGCGCCGGAAGATCTTGCGGCCCAGCCAGACCAGCGGGTCGTACTTGTTGTCGACCACGCGCTCCTTCATCGGGATGATCGCGTTGTCGGTGATCTTGATGTGCTCGGGGCAGACCTCGGTGCAGCACTTGGTGATGTTGCAGTAGCCGAGGCCCTGGTGCTCCTTGGCGTAGTCCTTCCGGTCGGTCCGCGCGTCGAGCGGGTGCATGTCCAACTCGGCGGCCCGGATGAAGAACCGGGGCCCGGCGAAGGCCTCCTTGTTCTCCTCGTGGTCGCGCACCACGTGGCAGGTGTTCTGGCAGAGGTAGCACTCGATGCACTTGCGGAACTCCTGCGAGCGCTCGACGTCCACCTGCTTCATCCGGTAGTCGCCCGGCTTGACGCCCACCGGCGGTGCGAAGGCCGGCGTCTCGAGCGCCTTCTGGTAGTTGTACGAGACGTCGGTGACCAGGTCGCGGATGACCGGGAAGGTCCGCAGCGGCGTGATCGTGATCGTCTCGTCGTCGGAGAACGTGGACATCCGCGTCATGCAGCCCAGCTTCGGCTTGCCGTTGATCTCCATCGAGCAGGAGCCACACTTGCCGGCCTTGCAGTTCCACCGGCACGCGAGGTCGGGCGTCTGCGTGGCCTGCAGCCGGTGGATGACGTCGAGGACGACCTCGCCCTCATTCACCTCGACGTCGAAGTCCTGGATCTCGCCGCCCGACGCGTCGCCCCGCCAGACCTTGAAGTGGCGCTTCGTGCCCATTACTTCGCCTCCGCGGTCAGGGCGTCGTACGCCGCCAGTTCGTCGTCGGTCATGTACTTCGACAGCTCGGTCCGGTCGAAGAGCTGAATCAGCTCGTCGCGCATCTTCGGCACCGCCTTGCGTTCCAGCTGCACGTCGCCGTTCGCGTCCAGGGAGCAGACCAGGTTGAGCAGCCGCCACTGCGGACTCATCTTGGGGAAGTCCTCGCGGGTGTGACCGCCGCGGGACTCCTCCCGCTCCAACGCCGCCTTCGCCGTGCAGATCGACACCACCAGCATGTTGCGCAGGTCGAGCGCCAGGTGCCAGCCGGGGTTGTACTTGCGGCCGCCGATCGCCCCGACGTTGGCCACCCGGAGCTTGAGCTCCTCGAGCCGCTTCAGCGCATCGGTCAGCTCGCCCTCGCGGCGGATGATGCCGACCAGGTCGCCCATCACCGCCTGCAGGTCCTGCTGCAACGTGTACGGGTTCTCCCCGCTCTGCCGGGCGAGCGGCGCGAGCGCCGTGTCGACCGCGGTCTCGACATCCGCGGTCGTGACCTTCGGCCGCTTGACCAGAGCGTCGGTGTACGCGGCCGCGTGCTCGCCGGCGCGCTTGCCGAACACCAGCAGGTCGGAGAGCGAGTTGCCGCCCAGCCGGTTGGAGCCGTGCATGCCGCCGGACACCTCACCGGCCGCGAACAGGCCCTCCACCTCGCCGAACGCCGCGGCCGTGTCCGGGTCGACCTCCACGCCACCCATCACGTAGTGACAGGTCGGGCCGACCTCCATCGGCTCCTTGGTGATGTCGACGTCGGCCAGCTCCTTGAACTGGTGGTACATCGACGGCAGGCGGCGCTGGATCTCCTCGGCGGGCAGCCGGCTCGCGATGTCCAGGAAGACGCCGCCGGACTTGGAGCCCCGGCCGGCCTTCACCTCGGAGTTGATCGCGCGGGCGACCTCGTCGCGGGGCAGCAGCTCGGGCGGCCGGCGGTTGTTGTCCGCGTCTTCGTACCAGCGGTCCGCCTCCTCCTCGGTCTCCGCGTACTGCTTGCGGAAGACGTCGGGGACGTAGTCGAACATGAACCGCTTGCCCTCGGAGTTCTTCAGCACGCCGCCGTCGCCCCGGACCGACTCGGTGACCAGGATGCCCTTGACGGACACCGGCCAGACCATGCCGGTCGGGTGGAACTGCAGGAACTCCATGTTGATCAGCGTCGCCCCGGCGCGCAGCGCGAGCGCGTGCCCGTCGCCGGTGTACTCCCACGAGTTCGACGTCACCTTGTAGCTGCGGCCGACGCCGCCGGTGGCCAGCACCACGGCCGGCGCCTCGAGCAGCAGGAACTCGCCGGACTCGCGGTAGTAGCCGAACGCGCCGGCCACCTTGTTGCCGTCCAGCAGCAGCTCGGTGATCGTGGTCTCGGAGAACACCTTGATCCGGGCGTCGTAGCTGCCGAACTCCGCCTTGTCCTCCTGCTGCAGCGACACGATCTTCTGCTGCAGGGTGCGGATCAGCTCCAGGCCGGTGCGGTCGCCGACGTGCGCGAGCCGCGGGTACTCGTGCCCGCCGAAGTTGCGCTGCGAGATCTTGCCGTCCTTGGTGCGGTCGAAGAGCGCGCCGTAGGTCTCGAGCTCCCAGATCCGCTCGGGGGCCTCCTTGGCGTGCAGCTCGGCCATTCGGAAGTTGTTCAGGAACTTCCCGCCGCGCATGGTGTCGCGGTAGTGCACCATCCAGTTGTCGCGGCTGTTCACGTTGCCCATCGCGGCGGCGGCACCGCCCTCGGCCATGACGGTGTGCGCCTTGCCGAAGAGGGACTTCGAGATGATCGCCGTCCGCTTGCCGGCCAGCCGTGCCTCGATCGCGGCGCGGAGCCCGGCCCCGCCGGCGCCGATCACGACGACGTCGTAGTGGTGTCGTTCGATGCGGGTTGTCATCGCGCTGGCCCTCCTAGCCGATGAATCGCAGGTCGGGCCACCATTCGGCGGCCACCGCCATGACATAGAAGTCGGTCACCACGAGAGTGCCGAGGGTGATCCACGCCAACTGCATGTGCCGGGCGTTCAGCTTCGACACGAAGCCCCAGGCGCGGTAGCGGACCGGGTGCTTCGAGAAGTGCTTCATGCGGCCACCGACGATGTGCCGGCAGGAGTGGCAGGAGAGCGTGTAGAGCCAGAGCATCACCACGTTGCCGACCAGGACGAGGTTGCCCAGGCCGAAGCCGAAGCCGCTGGGGCTCTGGAACGCGATGATCGCGTCGACGGTGTTGATGATCGAGATGATCATGGCGGCGTAGAACGCGTACCGGTGCAGGTTCTGCCCGAGCAGCGGGAAGCGCGTCTCACCGGTGTACTTCTTGTGCCCGTCCGGCACCGCGCAGGCCGGCGGCGAGAGCCAGAAGGCCCGGTAGTACGCCTTGCGGTAGTAATAGCAGGTCAGGCGGAAGAGCAGCAGGAACGGCAGGGTGAAGGATGCCTCCGGGATGATCCACCAGCCGGGCAGTGGTCGTCCGAAGTGCGCCGCCTCGGGTACGCATCGCTCGGTCACGCACGGTGAATAGAACGGCGTCAGATAGTGGTAGTCCTCGACGTAATACCACTTGTGCATGTAGATGCGGACCAGGCCGTATGCCAACCAGGCACTCAGACCGAGGAAGGTGATCAGCGGGGCGAACCACCACCGGTCGGTGCGCAACGTCTTCGCCGCGATGGCGGCGCGCGCACGCCCCGCACCCGGCCTCGTTGCCGTCGTCGTCATTGAAGTTTCTCCCTGACCTTCGCCCGAGACGAGACCGTGCGGGGGGCGCAACGGTCTGCGCAGGCGTCGGGCGTCTGCGTTGTGTGGGACACGTTACGCCGAGGTTCCGGACCTTTCTCCCTAAGGCATGCCTCGGTTCGTCACATCTTGGAACCTCAGCCGCTCGCGTTGCCGGTGAGGTTCCAACTCGCCAGGTGCAGCGCCGGCACGGTGATCCGGTGACCGGCCTGCCGGTCCGGCACCGGGACCGCCTCGGCGCCGATCGCCCGGACCGCGCCGGGGGCGAGCGCCTCCCGGTACGACTGCGTGAACCGCATGTTCCCGACCGACTGCGTGACCTCGCCGTCCTCCACCAGCCAGACGCCGTTACGGGTCAGCCCGGTGATCACCAGGCTCTTCTGGTCGAGCACCCGCGTGTACCAGAGATCGGTGATCAGCAGCCCCCGCTCGACCCGCTCGACCAGCGGGCGGGCGGACGCCGCGGCGGGTCCGCTCGCCGGTGGCGGCTCCGCACCCGCCGGGCCCGGCAGCATCCGCAGGTGCGAGGCGATCGGCCCCAGCCAGTGCGCGAACAGTGCCGCGTGGCCGGTCGAGGCCGTGCCCGCCTCGGCGGCGGTCCGGCGGTCGTGGGTGACCGCCTCGGTGGTGCCGGCGTCGACCAGCGTGAGCGGCCCGCGCGGCGTGCCCTCCAGGTCGAAGGGCAGGTCGCCGGCCGGGTCGTCGAGGATCGTCACGGCCGGGTCGAACTGGCCGGCGCCCGGCTCGGCGAACGACTCGCCGCGGACGAACGAGCGCCCGTTGAAGCCGAACACGGCCAGGTTGGTCATCAGGTCGGCGACCGCCTCGGGCTCGAGCACCACCTCGTAGCGGCCCGGCGCGAGCAGCGCGGACCGGCCGGCGGCCCGTGCCTTCGCCGCGGCGCGGGCGCCCAGCACGGCGCCGTCCAGGTCGGCCAGCCGGTGCCCGGCGAGGCGGGCCACGCCGTCGTCGCCGTGGTCGCGGGCGATGCCGTCCATGTCCGCAGCGGCGGACCGCCCCTCGGCGGAATGCCCGGCGGAATTGGCGAACGCTCCGGACCGGTAGACGGTGCGGCAGTAGCCGGCCGTCTCCAGCCCGCCGGCCGCGTCGACGAAGTCGCGCACCCGCCGCGCCCGCTCCTCGGGAGTGGCGCGGGCGGTGGCCTCGTCGAAATTGGTCTCCGGTACGGCCGAGGGCGGTGTCAGCCCGGGCCAGGTGGCGTCCGGCGGGCTCAGCCGGGCCGCCGCGGTCACCCGCTCCACCAGCGAGGCCAGGCCGGCCGCGTCGGTCAGCGTGGTGGAACCGGCCGCGGTCCGGCCGTCGAGGTGCAACCGCAGGCGGACCGTCGTGGTCGCGTCGGCGACGTTCTGATGGATGGCCGAGTTGGCGAACCGGGTGAGTGCCTCGGCCGTGTGCAGCACCGAGACCTCGGCCTCGACCCCCGGTCCGGCCAGCTCGACGACCCGCTGTGCGATGGAGAGCTCACTCATGCGCGCACGCCCACGCGCACGCCCCGGAACCTGGCCGGCGCGGCCGGGTGGCCGGTGTGCCCGACCTGGCCCGGCTGGCCCTTGCCGCAGTTGGGCGTGCCCCACGCGACCGTCTCGCTGGAGAGCATGTCCATCGACTGCCAGAACATCGGGCCGATCCCGGTGTACGTGGGATTGCGCACCATCCGGCCCAGCTTGCCGTTCTTGATCTCGTACCCGATCTCGCAGCCGAACTGGAAGTTGAGCCGCCGGTCGTCGATGGACCAGGACCGGTTGATGTCCATGAACACCCCGTCGTCGGTGCTCGCGATGATCTCGTCCAGGGTGTGCGGCCCGGGCTCCACGCCCACATTGGTCATCCGGACCATCGGCAGCCGGGCCCAGCCGTCGGCGCGGACGCTGCCGGCGTAGTCGAGCCCCGCCACCGCCGCCGAGTCGCGGCCGGCCAGCACGCCGACCCAGCGGCCGTCGCGTACGGCGTCGCGTTTCGCCGCCGGCGTGCCCTCGTCGTCGTAGCCGAAGCTGCCCAGCGCGCCCGGGATCGACGGGTCGATGGTGATGTTCATCAGCTCGGATCCGTAGCGCAGTGAGCCCAGCTTGTCGAGATCGAGCCACGACGTGCCGGCGTAGGCCGCCTCCCAGCCGAGGATGCGGTCTACCTCGATCGCGTGCCCGACCGACTCGTGGATCTGCAGCGCCAACTGCTCGCCGCCGAGCACCAGATCGGTGGTGCCCGCCGGGCAGAGCGGCGCGGTGATCAGCTGCCGCGCCTCCTCGGCCATCCGCGGGGCGTTGCCCACCAGGTCGAGCTCGTCGACCAGCTCCCAGCCGCGGGTGGCGTACTGGCCCCGATGCGACGGCCAGGACCGGCGCTGGATCTCGCCGTCGCCGAAGACGCTGGCCGTCACGCCCGCGCCGCACTCGCGGATGTGCTGGTCGATGCGGTGGCCGTCGCTGGAGGCGAACCACTTGCGGGTGTCCCAGATCTGGTAGATGCCCTCGGCCATGTCGGCGCCGGCCTCCTTGGCCGCCGCGGTGGCCCGGACCAGCAGGTCGCCCTTGTCGGACAGGGGCACGGAGAGCGGATCGACCTCGCACGGGCTGGCCCAGCTCGCCTCGCCGGCGCCGGTCGGCACCAGGTCAGTGGCCGGGCCGGGGACCAGCGCGCTCGCCTCGGCGATCTGCGCGGCGCGTCGCCCGGCCGCGCGTGCGGCGCCGTCGGAGACGTCGGGCACCGCGTAGAAGCCCCAGCCCGAGCCGACCAGCGCGCGTACGCCGAGACCCGCGCTCTCGTCGGAGGTCAGGTCCTCCACATCGCCGTCGCGGGCGTTCATCACCTCGGTGCGCCGCACCATGATCCGCGCGTCCGCGTAGCGCGCCCCCGCGTCGAGCGCGGCTTGCACCGCGGCGCACGCCGCATCGAACTCGGTCATGGGACAAACCCTAGGCGAGCCGCAGAGTAGGGTCGCGAGACGACTCGTCGATCGGGGGTGGACAGTGCCGGGTGATCGGTTGCCCGTTCCGGTTTCCCCGTACGGCCCACTCGGCGATCTGGCCCTGCACGTGCACGGCCTGACCCTGCGCGGCCACCACCCCGAGACGTTGATCGCGGCCGATGAGGCGGTGGCCGTCGCGCGGCTCTACGGCGACGCGCGCACCGAGCGCATGGTGGAGATGGGCCGGGTCTACGCGCTGGCCGCGCTGGGCCGGCTCACCGAGGCGCTGTCGGTCAGCGGGCGGCTCGCCGAGCTGACCGGGACCGCGACCGGGCCGCGCACCACCGACGCCAAGATCCTCGCGGACACCGGCGACATGCTGATCCGGATGGGCCGCATCGACGAGGGCCTGCATCAGGTGGCCCGGGCGATGGCGATGCTCGAGGTGGCACCGCGCGGCACCTGGCGCTACCTGTCCGCGATGTCCTCGCTGAGCGGTGCGGCGCAGGCCGCCGAGCTCTTCGAGCTGGCGGACATGTGGCTGACCGACATCTTCGGCGCGATGGCGACGGACTTCGACGAGCTCTTCCGCTCGGCCGGCGACCTGCAGCGCGCCGAGCTGCGGCAGGAGTGGGCGCTGCGGCTCGAGCAGGTGGACCACGAGGACGAGGCCGCGGCGCTCTTCGCCAGCAGCGTCGAGCTTCTGCGCTACTGGCACGATCGCGAGCTGGACGCCCCGCTGTGCGCCGCCCTGCTGGCCGTCGGCCTGGCCAAGATCAGGGAGTACGACCAGGCGCTCATCCTCGTCGGCAAGCTGCTGATGCCGATGCGCGAGGCCGGGCAGTGGCACGAGGCGCGGATGCTGCACCTGGCGCACGGGGTCGCGTTGCGCGAGACCGGCGACCTGGTCGCGGCCCGGCGCGAGCTGCTGGCCGCCGACCAGCTCGCCGTGCTGCCCCAGCAGCGGCTGATCTACCGGTACGAACTGGCCGTCCTCGCCGTGCGGGAGTCGCCCGGCCCGACCACCCGGTCGCTGCTGGAGACCGTGAAGTCGCAGCTCGCCCTGCTCTGGCGCCTGCGGCTGGACCGCCGCACGATGCTGCGCCAGGCCCGCCGCCGGGTCGAGCTGGAGGCCGCCCGGGCCCGGGCCGACCTGGTCGCCACCTCCGACGCGCTCACCGGCCTGGGCAACCGGCGGACGTTCGACCTGCGCATCGACGACCTCCGGGACAACCTCCTATTGATGGACGTGGATCGTTTCAAGGCGATCAACGACGCGTATTCGCACGTCGTGGGCGACCGGGTGCTCAGCGAGATCGCCGGTGTGCTGCGCTCGCACGGCCGGGCCGCGGACGTGCCGATCCGGCTCGGCGGCGACGAGTTCGCGATGATCCTGCCCGGTGACGTGCTGAGCGCGGCCGTGCTGGCCGAGCGGATCCGGCAGGTGGTGCTGGGCCGCGACTGGGCGGCGATCGCGCCCGGCCTGAGCGTCACGGTCAGCATGGGCCTGGCATCGCCGGCCGAGGGCCTGGTCGGCCGGGAGCTCTACGACCGCGCCGATCGCCGCCTCTACGAGGCGAAGCACGCGGGCCGCAACCGCCTGATCTTCGGCTGAGCTGCCGAATAGTGGTAGCCCACCCACGTGTTTTGCCCTCGCAAAGGTGGCAGGGCTACCACTACGGGGTTCCGCACGTCGGGTCAGCGGAGCAGGTGCTCGAGCTGGAGGACGGAACGCTCCTCGTAGGCGCCGCCCACCAGGAAGTGGCCGCGCAGGGCGTGCGTGTCCTGTTCGACCAGGAGATACCAGGGGATGCCGGCTTCGGCGTACCCGTGCATCTTGAGCGTGTGGTCCACGGTCGTGCTCGCCGGCGACACCACCTCGACCACCAGCCGCACCGACGACGCGTCGACCACCGGATCGTCCAGGTCGATCGGCCCGGTCACCACGATGTCCGGGACCACCATGCGCTGATCGTTGAGCCGGACCGTCACGCCGACCAGCACTTGCAGGTCGCCGCGGCCGACCCGCAGCGCCGCCGCCAGCGCCTCGATGATCAGCTGGTGGCGCGGGCTGGGGCCGGGCCGGACCAGCACGTTGCCGTCCCACAACTCGTTCATGACGGCTCGTTCACGACAGCACGTTCCGGATGAAGGCCAGCTCCTCGGCGAGCGTCGACGGCGCGGTCAGCAGCAGCGGGTGCGGCAGGTCGCCGGCCAGGTCGTGGTGGGCGTACACCTCGGGGGCGTCGGCCAGCCGGCCCAGATAGCGCTCGGCGAACGGCGCCGGCAGCGACGACCAGTCGGTCACCGGGTCGCGGGCGACACCGCAGCGCACCACGTCGCCGTGCCGGGTGACGGCCAGCCCGGCGAGCCAGCCGCCGAGCCCGCGGCCCAGCACGGCGACGCGGGTCAGGTCGAGGTCGGGGTGCTTGCCGTGCAAGGCCTGCAGCGCGGCCAGGCAGTCGGAGAGCGGGACGTCGGCGAGCCGGCGGTGCACGACCTTCTCGTAGCTGGGGGCCACTCCGGGCGTACCCCTCGGGTCGACACTGACCACCGCGAAGCCGGACTCCGCCCACCACTGCCGCTCCTGCCACTGCGCCGCGTCGGTCGTGACCTGCTGAGAGCCCGGCCCGTCACCCAGGGTGAGCAGGACGGGCAGGCGGCCGCCGCCGACGTGGTCGGTGGGGTAGAGCACGGCGGAGGGCAGGTGGCGGTCGGTGACGCGCTCGAGGATCGGATGCGGGGTGTACGGGAGCGGCTCGGCGAACGATTCGAGGGTGTGCACGGCGACCCCGCCGCGCCGGACCTCGTTGCCGAGCACCAGCACGTCGCCACCCACCGCGGCGGTCCGGGCGGCGGCCAGCCGCACGGCCTCGGCGCTGCCCCCGCCCAGCGAGGTGCGCACCCGGAAGATGTCGCGGGCCGCCGGATCGCCGTCGGTCGCCTCGACCACCAGATCCGGACCCGCGGCGGGCGCACCGGTGCGGGGCAGCACCCCGATGACCCGCCGGATGTAGAGGCCGGGTGGCGTCAGCAGGCTGCCGTCGGCGACGAGGCAGCGGGCGTCGAAGCCGTCGTGGGCCAGCTCGCCACCGACCAGCACCCGGCCGTCCGGCAGGTGCCGTGGCGTGCCCGGGATCGGCTCCACCCAGCGGGCGTCGGCCAGTTCGGCGTGCACCTGCGTCTCGCCGGTCCGCGGGTCGACCGACAGCACCAGCCCGTGCTGCTGCATCCGGCGCAGCACGGTGATCAGCGGCGTGCCGCCGTCCGCCCAGTGCACGTCCACCAGGTAGGGATAGGTCTCCCGGTCCCAGTGCACGTCCACCCAGCCGCCGTCGAGGTCCAGCAGGTGCAGGGAGACCGCCTTCGCGGTACGCGCGGCCAGCACCTGACTCCCGCTCGGCGCCCACCACCAGCCGCGGCTGCGCCCGAACTCGCGCCCGGCCGGGTCGGCGACGCCCCACGCGACCCCGCCCGGATCCCGCCACGAGCTGCCGTCCGGCTCCCCGGCCAGGAGCTCGTCCCGCTCGCCGTCGGTGATCCGGAGGCAGTGGGCCGGCGTCGTGTAGCCGATGTGCCGCCCCATCGGGTCCGGCCGCGGGTCGAGGGCCGGCTCCGGCGTGGGGATCTCGACCTCGCCGCCGCCGACCAGGTCGACCCGGAACAGGCGGCCGTCGCGGGCGTACGACGCGACCCGGGCGTTGCGGTCCACGCCGAAGCTCGTCACCGGCCCCGGCGCGACCAGCTGCTCGACGCCGGTCGCCACGTTGAGGGCCCACAGGGCGGCCGCGTCGTCGAACCGGCCGGCCGAGCGCAGGAACACCACGCGAGCGCCGTCCGCGGCGACCACGACACCGTGCGGCGCCCCACGGCGGAAGCGATCGGTGCGCATCGCCAGCTCGGGAAAGTCCACGACCACCAGCATCGCTGATCAAGGCCCCTCCGCGCCCGTCAACGCGGCGAGTTGCCCGTAGAGTTGCGCGCGTGATGGAGCAAGACCCGCGGCGCCTGCTGCTCGTGCACGCCCACCCCGACGACGAGGTCATCGGCACCGGGGCCACGATGGCCCACTACGTGGCGGAGGGAGTGCAGGTCACCCTGGTCACCTGCACGCTGGGCGAGGAGGGCGAGATCCACGTCCCGGCGCTGGCCCAGCTCGAGGCGAAACAGGCCGACCAGCTCGGTGGATACCGGGTCGTCGAGCTGGAGCGCGCCTGCGCGGCCCTCGGCGTGACCGATCACCGCTTCCTCGGCGGCGCAGGTCGCTACCGCGACTCCGGGATGATGGGGCTGCCGACCAACGACCATCCGCGGTGCTTCTGGCAGGCGGATCTGGACGAGGCCGCCGGGCTCCTGCTGGAGATCATGCGTGAGGTACGCCCGCAGGTCATGATCACCTACGACGACAACGGCTTCTACGGCCACCCGGACCACATCATGGCGCACCGGGTGGCGATGCGCGCCGCGGAGCTGGCCGGTGACGACGGTCCCGCCAAGATCTACTTCACCGCGATGCCGCGCAGTGTCCTGGAGGGCGGCATGGAGGCGTTCCGGGGGCTGGACGACAACCCGTTCGCCGACGTGCAGAGGGTCGAGGACCTGCCCTTCGGCCAGTCCGACGACGAGATCGCGGCCTGCATCGACGGCACCGACCGCTTCGAGTCCAAGGTGGCGGCGATGAAGGCACACGCCACCCAGATCCCGGACAACTCCTGGCTCTACGGCATCGCGGGGGACTTCGGCGGTGAGTTCATGGGAGTCGAGTACTACACGCTGGCCAAGGGCTCCCGTGGCGAGGTCTCCGGCCCGCACAAGTGGGAGCGTGATCTGTTCAGCGGCCTGCCGGGCTCGTTGTGACCGCTCCGCCACAGGTGATCGAGGAGCAGGTCGCGCCGCCGCGGCGTGACCTGGGGATCGTCCGCGCGCTCGGGGTCCTGGTGTCGGCCGTCGCCACGCTCGTCACCGCGCTGGTCGAGCTGTATCTGACGCCGCTGCGCCTGGCCGGCGTGCCGATCGGCGTGGCGGTGGTGTTCGCGGCGGTGGCGAACTGGGCGCTGGCCTGGTTCGCGGTGCACACCACCGGTCGGCGGCGGGCGGCCGCCGTGCCCTGGGTGCTGTGGACCGTGCTGATGCTGTTCGCCGCCGGGACCAGGACCACCGAGGGCGATTACCTGATCGGCGGCAACGACTGGGTCGCCCTGATCATGATCCTGGTCGGCTCGCTGAGCTTCGCGGTCTACGCCTATCGATTGATCATGCGGCGCCGGCCGCTGTGAAACAGCTGGACGTGGTTGTCAGATCCACTGGTCAACCTGCAAAATTGCGGCACTTTCCGTGACCTTGATTGGTTGTGTCGTGACGTCCGTCCAGGATCAGACCACAGAGGTGTTGACGGCTCCGGCCGCCGCCCCCCGCAGGACGCGCCTCTTTGTGCTGGCGGGCGCGGCGACCGCCGTGGTCGTCGGCGCGGGCGCGGCAGTGACCTGGGTGGTGCACGGCGACATCCCGCGCGGCACCCGGGTGCTCGGCGTCGACCTGGGCGCCAAGTCGCGGGCCGACGCCCTGCGCGCGCTCACCGCGGCCGTCGAGCAGCGGGACGACGAGCCGGCGGTGGTCCGGCTGGACGGCAAGGCGGTCTCGATCAAGCCGTCGGCGATCGGGATGGCCGTCGACCTCACGGCCACCGTCGACGCGGCCGCCGAGGGCACGTCGAGGCCGTTCGGCACCCGGGACGTCGCTCCGGTGATCAACCTCGACCCGGCGCGGCTCGACAAGGCGCTGCGGGCGCAGCTCGATCCCAAGAGCATCACGCTGAAGAAGCCCGGCATCGCGTACGCAGGGCTGACGCCGAAGCCCACGTACCCCGCACCCGGCCGGACGCTGGACCGCGCGCAGGCCGCGGCGGCCGTCCGTGACACCTGGCTGACCGGGCGCACCGCCGAGGTCGCCCTCGCCGTGCTGCCGCCGGCGACGACCAGGGAGCAGGTCGACGAGCTGGTCGCGTCGCTGGCCAAGCCCGCCGTGGCGGCGCCGGTCACGGTGGAGGCCGACGGCAAGAGGTTCACGCTGAGCCCGGCGGCGATCGCCAAGGGCCTGATCTTCCGGGCCGACGCCGCCGGCAAGCTGACCCCGGCGGTGGACGGCAAGAAGCTGCACGCCGCGGCGGCGACGGAGTTCGCCAAGGTCGAGCAGGAGCCGCAGCAGGCCACGGTGACCCTCGCCGGGTCGAAGCCGAAGATCGTGGCGAGCTCCCCGGGCACCGTGGTCGACCTGGCCGCGCTGGGCCCGGCGCTGCTCGCGGTGCTGCCCGGGAAGGGTCCCCGGTCGGTGACCGCCGAGCTGGTCACCGAGGAGGCCGAGACGACCGACCAGGACGTCGCGAAGCTCGGCATCAAGCAGCGGGTCTCCACGTTCACCACCTACTTCACCGGCGGCCGCAGCTCACCGCGCAGCCAGAACATCATCCAGATCGCAAAGGACGTGGACGGCGCGATCGTCAAGCCGGGCGAGACGTTCTCGCTCAACCGGCACACCGGCGAGCGCACCTACTCCAACGGCTACAAGGACGCGCCGGTGATCGTCGGCGGCAAGCTCGAGCCCGGGGTCGGCGGCGGCGCGTCGCAGTTCACCACCACGCTGTTCAACGCGTCCTACTACGCCGGTCTCGAGGACGTCGAGCACAAGCCGCACTCGTTCTACTTCTCCCGTTACCCGAGCGTCATCGAGTCGACGATCTTCTACCCGACGCTCGACCTCAAGTTCAAGAACACCACGCCGTACGGGATCCTCATCGACACGTCGACCACCGGGCGATCGGTGACGGTGTCGATGTGGAGCACCAAGTACTACGACAGCGTGAAGACCGAGCGCAGCGCCCGCCGCAACCACACGTCGCCGCCCACGGTCCACCGCGAGCCGGGCCCGAGGTGCATCGAGACCGGTGGGCTGCCGGGCTTCACGCAGGACGCTTGGCGCGTCATCCGCAAGGACGGCAAAGAGGTAAAGCGAGAGAAGTTCACCTGGAAGTACGATCCCGAACCACGATTCGTCTGCGGCCCCGAGCCTGAGTAACTCTTTTGGAGGATGAAGTGCGGCAACGGTGGGTGCCGATCGCCCTGGTGGCGGTCGGGCTGTTCGCGATCAACGTGGTCGCGCGGCTGATCATCCGGCTCGGCTTCGACGGCGAGGAGAAAGCGGAGAGCCGCGTGTCCCTCGGGATGTTCGCGGCGATCGGCCTGGCCCTCGCCGTGATCACCTTCATCCGGGCCCAGCAGAAACGACCCAGCGAGTGGCTGCCCGAGGTGACCGCCGCCGCGGTGCTCGGGATGCTGCTGACCATCCTGGTCGGACCGTTCATCAGCGGCGACAGCCCGTTCGCGGGCGGCGCCGGCAACTTCTTCTCCCAGGTGTGGCTCTACGGCGGCTTCGCGATCGTCGGGACGCTGCTCGGCTATTGGATCGCGACGGCGCTGGGCCGGGACTACCGGTCGCGGTCGCTCAGCGCCTTCGCCCAGTCGCGCGCCACCAAGCCGCGCCGCGTCGTGCGGCGTTAGCTGCGCGGAGCCTCGCGGGTGAGGTATGTGTGGTGGGTGCTGAAGCCCATCTTGCCGTAGAGCGCGACCGCGGCCGCGTTGCGCTCCTCGACCTGCAAGTAGGCGCGGGTGGAGCCGCGCCCGGCGGCCCACTGCGCCATCGCGCGCACGACGTGACCGGCCAGGCCGGTTCGGCGCGCGGTGGGTGCGGTCTGCACCAGCGAGACGCCGTGCCAGCGGTCCGGGCCGGTCACCGTGCCGCGGGCCACCGCGAGCAGCCCGCCGCCGGCGTCCCGGACCTCGGCGAAGACCGATTCGGGTACGCCGGTGAGGATGCTCCGCGCGGATCGGGGCAGGGTGCCCTTGTGGTCGGCGACCATGGCGAACCAGTCGTCGGACGGCGCGTGGGCGAGCGCGACCGGCGGCAGGTCGGCCCTGTCCTGTGACTGCACCCTGGCCTGTGCCAGCACCGTCGCCAGGCTGGCCGTCTGCACCAGGGTGAGCGGGCGGGCCGTCCAGCCGCGCTCGTCCAGCGCCGAGTTGACCGGGGCGGCGAGCGGCATCGGCGCGTTGACCAGGGCCTGCTGGCCGCGGTCGGCATACCAGCTGAGCACCGCGTCGATGGCCGCCTCGAGGGTCCGGTCGGGGTCGCCGACGGCCAGCGCCGAGTTGGCCCGGCCGGTCCAGTTCTCCGCCGCGCGCAGGATCCAGCCGCCGAGCCGGCCCTGCACCGGCGCGGGCCAGGCGTCGTTCGCCGCCAGCTCCAGCGCGATGACGTCGCGTGCCGGTGGGCGGCGGGCGGCGGGCACGCGTTTGGCCCGGTGCACCTCGCGCAGCGGCACCCGCAGCGTGCCCTGCGAGGTGGCGATGGTGAGATCCGTCTCCGTCAGGTCGACGAGCTCGCCGAGCGCGTCCGAGAAAAGGGGTCGATCGGCGGAAACGCCCACAATTCGGCGCACCACCACACGGTGTCCCACATCCTGCCGTCGGAGCACGCGCGACCTCCCTCCGGCGAGATACTAGGCTTTGCGTTTGCTACCGCACTGCCCGCGCGCCCCAATCCTTGGTCGCGCTGCCGGAAGGGAATAGGGTCCGTGACCTACATCATCGCTGAGCCATGCGTCGATGTGCTCGACAAGGCGTGCATCGAGGAGTGCCCGGTCGACTGCATCTACGAGGGCAACCGGATGCTCTACATCCACCCCGATGAGTGCGTCGACTGCGGTGCCTGCGAACCGGTCTGCCCGGTGGAGGCCATCTTCTACGAGGATGACGTGCCGGAGCAGTGGAAGGACTACACGACCGCGAACTACGAGTTCTTCGAGGACCTGGGCTCGCCCGGCGGCGCGTCGAAGGTCGGCAAGATCGACAAGGACACGGCGTTCGTGGCCTCCCAGCCACCCGGCCTGAACGAGCACTGAGCAGGACTGGCCCTCGACGTGCCCGTGTCGTCCAAGCTGCCGGATTTCCCCTGGGATCTGCTCGAGCCGGCCAAGGCCGTCGCCGCCGCGCATCCCGGGGGCATCGTCGACCTCTCCATCGGCACGCCGGTCGACCCGGTCCCGCCGCTGATCAGGCAGGCGCTGGCCGACGCCTCGGACGCCCCGGGTTATCCGCTCACCGCCGGCACGCCCGAGCTGCGGACCGCGATCGCCGCCTGGGTGGCGTCGGCGTGCGGCGCCGGCGGCGCGGTCGGGGTGCTGCCCACGATCGGGTCCAAGGAGCTCGTCGCCGGTCTGCCCGCCCTGCTGGGTCTAGGGGCCGGCGACGTGGTGGCGATCCCCGAGGTCTGCTATCCGACATATGAGGTCGGCGTGCAGCTGGCCGGTGCGACCGCGGTCCGCGCCGACTCGCTGACCGCGCTCGGCCCCGACCCGCGGGTCCGGATGATCTGGATCAACTCGCCGGGCAACCCGGACGGGCGGGTGCTGCCGGTCGAGCACCTTCGCAAGATCGTCGCCTGGGGGCGTGAGCGCGGCGTCACCGTGGTCAGCGACGAGTGCTATCTCAGCCTGGGGTGGGAGACCACGCCGGTGTCGATCCTGGCCGACGAGGTCAGCGGCGGCGACTACAACGGCCTGCTGGCCGTGCACTCGCTGTCGAAGCGGTCCAACCTGGCGGGCTACCGCGCCGGCTTCGTCGCCGGCGACCCGTCGCTCGTCGCCGAGCTGCTGGCGGTGCGCAAGCACGCCGGCATGATCGTGCCCAAGCCGGTGCAGGCGGCGATGATCGCTGGGCTGACCGACGAGGCGCACGTGGCCGAGCAGCGCGAACGTTACTTCTCCCGGCGGGTGGTCCTGCGCGACGCGCTGACCGCGGCCGGCTTCACGATTGAGCACTCGCAGGCCGGTCTCTATCTCTGGGCGACCCGCGGCGAGGAGTGCTGGGCGACCGTCCAGTGGCTCGCCGAGCGCGGCATCCTGGCGGCGCCCGGCGCCTTCTACGGCCCGCGCGGCGGGCAGTTCGTCCGGATCGCCCTGACTGCGACCGATGAGCGAGTGGCCGCAGCGGCCGAACGCCTGTCGTAAACCCCGCTAACTTGTCCACAGTGGGACCGATACGGGTACCCCTCTGTCGCAGGCTGCGGTTACCCTCGATGCGTTGCCGTTGATGTGCGACCACGGGGAGGCGCGGCGGTGAGTGATCCGTCCATCAATGTGGAGACCAGCGAGCTCAGCCGGTTCGCCAAGGATGTTCGTTTCGAGTCCGATGAGGGCCTCAACCCGGCCATCGCCCGAGCTGACGCTCAGCTCCCGGGCGTGCGGTTCGGGCAGAACAACGCGAGCGGCTCGGTCCATGCGGCCAAGACGCGGTACATGCAGGCCTACCTGGCCCACCTTGCGAATCTGAACAACTACGTCGAGGCCGGCAACATCATGGCCGAGGCCGCGGAGCTGGTGGCGAAGGAGTTCGACGCGGTCGACGCCCGGTCGGCGGACGCGGCGAAGAAGGTCGGGCAGATCCTGCGGACGGCGACGGACGAATACCGTCGCAAGATCGCCGAGGCCGAGTACGACGATCCGACGACGGGGACGGTGCGTGCGATATGAGCGACGAACCGGTGCTGACCTCGAGCTACTGCACCAACTGGGGTGCGTACAACACGCCGCGCGTGTGGGCCATGGTCGCCAACGAGGACGACCCCGACGCCTGGCGTCAGGTCGCGGCCTGGGGTGACGTGGCCCTGGCGATGAAGGACCACAAGGCTCGGCTGAAGATGGCGCGGGATTCGCTTGCCGCCGCCTGGTCGCCGGACCAGAACGAGTCGGCCGCGGCGTTCGTCAAGGAGTTCGACATCCTTCTCGCCAAGATGGACGAGGCGAAACTCGACGCCGACACCACCGCGAGCGGGCTGGCCAACATCCTCGAGGAGCTGCGGCAGGCCAAGGCCGACATCCAGCCGCTGTACGAGGAGTACAAGAGCAAGAACAGCGACCTCATCCCGGGCTGGGTGGACAGCGCCGAGGACGAGATCGACGAGAAGGCACGGACCCGCATGATGGCGGCCGAGCGCGTCGTCGAGATGCACGTCGCCCAGATCAAGGTCCCGGCCGAGTACAAGATGGACCCCAAGGAGAAGTCGGGGTACGTTCCCGGCCCGCGCACCAACCCCAACGGCGGCGTCTCGACCTACGGCGGTTCCGGCGCGGCCGGCGGGTCCGGCGGTGGCGGCGTGGGTTCGCCGGGGTCGTCGCTGGACGTGCCGCACGACCCGCCGCCCACCATGCCCGGCCACGATCCGATTTTGCCCGACCAGGTCGGTGGCGGAGTCGGCGGTGGAGTCGGCGCTGGCGTGGGCAGTGGTGTCGGGGGCGACACCGGGCCCGGCCTGGCCGGCGTTGGCCCGACGCCTCCGCCGGTGCTGCCGCCGGGCAACCCCGGTGTGCCGCCGGTCATCGGCCCTCCGGGGCCTCCCGCTCCGGCGCCTCTGCCGCCGATCGGCATGCCCGGTCTTCCCGGCGGTGTCGGCGGTGGCGGTGGCGGTGGCGGAACGCTGCCGGCCAAGACCATGCCGGCCGGCCTGGGCGGCCCCGGCAAGCCCGGCGGTGTACGAGCGGGCGGCATGCGCGGCGCGCTGCCCTCCGGCGCGGTGATCGGTGAGACGATCGGCGGGCCGGGTGCGCGCGGCGGCGCAGGCGGGATCGGCGGCGTCGGTGGCGGTGCGGGTGGCCGGGCGGCCGGCGGCGTGGGTGGTCCGGGTGGCCGGGCGGCCGGCGGCGTGGGCGGTCCGGGTGGCCGGGCGGCCGGCGGCGTGGGCGGTCCCGGTGGCCGGGCGGCCGGCGCGGTCGGCGGGGTCGGTGGTCCGGGTGGCCGGGCGGCCGGCGGGGTCGGTGGTCCGGGCGGTCGTGCGGCGGGTGGCCCCGGCGCGCGCGGCACGGGCAAGCCGATCCGGCCGTCGTGGCTGCCGCCGGATGAGCCCGGTGCGGGCGGACGTCCGGGAGCCAACTCGGCGATGACCGGTGCTTCCGGCCGCCGCGGCGCGGGCGGCGAGGACGAGGGCGAGGGCAAGCACTTCGACCCGGACAACCCGTGGGAGGTCGAGTCGGGGGTGACCCCGGTGATCCGGCCGCGTCCGCAGACCGGCAGGCACGACCCCGGCCCGAACGTGATCGGCGGATACCGAGGGTGATTCTGCTTCGACGGGCGATCGCGGCGATTGCCGCGGTCGCCCTTGTTGCGGTCGCGCCGACGGCGGCGTATGCCGACTCGACGCGCGACGGTCAGTGGTGGCTGAAGGCCCTCGACATCGCCGAGGTGCACCGGATCACCAAGGGCGCCGGCGTCACCGTCGCGGTCATCGACACCGGTGTGTACGCCAAACACCCCGACCTCAAGGGCGTCGTCGTCGGCGGGATCGACACGATCGACAACGACACCCGGATCATCGACGACTCGGGCCACGGCACCGGGATGACCAGCATCCTCGCCGGGCGTGGACACGGCGGCGGTCGCGGCATGCTCGGCATCGCGCCCGAGGCCAAGGTCCTGGCGGTGCGACCCAACGACGACGCGCTGTTCGTGAACAAGGGCATCGACTGGGCGGTCGCGCACGGCGCCAAGGTCATCAACATGTCGTTCGGCCTGCCGAGCTCCGAGGGGCTGCAGGCGGCGGTGCGCCGGGCGGCCGCGAAAGACGTCGTGCTGGTCGCGTCCGTGGGCAACACCGGCGACAAGGACAATGCCGAGGAGTTCCCGGGCGGCTACCCCGAGGTGATCGGGGTCGGCGCGGTCGACCGCAAGGGCAAGGTGGCCAAGTTCTCCCAGCACGGCGAGCAGGTCGACATCGTCGCTCCCGGCGTCGACATCGTCCAGGCGGACGTGGGCGACGGCTACCGCACCGGCTTCGGCAGCAGCAACGCGTCGGCCATCGTCGCGGGTGCGGCGGCGTTGATCCGGGCCAAGTACCCCGAGCTCACCGCGCAGCAGGTGACCGACCGGCTGATCGCCACTTCAGAGGACCGGGGTGCGAAGGGGCGCGACGACTTCTACGGCCACGGCGCGCTCAACCTGGCCGAGGCCCTCACGGCACCGCAACCCGCGGCGTCCAGCGCGGCCCCGGCCACTGCCCCGGCCGGCCCGGCCGTGGCCACCGGCAACGACGACTCGTCGGGCGGTGGCATCCCGCCGCTGGTCTTCGTCGCGGGCGGCCTGCTCCTGCTGATCGTCGCCGTTCTGGCCGTCGTCCTGGCGGTCCGCAGCTCGCGCCGCACCGCGTGAGCGCGGGTACCGTCCAGTCCATGGATCACGAGCGGGACCTGCCGACAGTGGTGGTGCGTGGCGAGGCGCTCCGCGAGGTCCCTCCCGAGCTGGCCGTCTTCTCGGTCACCGTGTCGTCGCGCGACAAGGATCGGGAGACCACGCTGACCCGGCTCACCGAGCGGGCGGCCGAGCTGCGCAGCCACCTCGACGACTTCGACGACTTCGACGACGCCATCGAGCGCCGCGAGACCGGGTCGGTGCAGATCTATCCGGAGATGCGCGGCCGGCCGAAATCGGGGTCCGCCGAGCGGGTGATCGCGTACCACGGGAGCATCACCACCACGGTCACCGTGACCGACTTCGCCGTGCTCGGGGAGCTGCTGCTGCGGCTCGGCAACCAGGAGCAGACGCAGGTGTCCGGGCCGTGGTGGCAGCTGCGCAAGGGCAGCCGGGCCGGCGCCGACGTGCGCAAGGAGGCGATCGCCGACGCGGTGCAGCGGGCGCGCGAATACGCCGAGGCCGTCGGGTCGCGGGTGCAGCGTCTCATCGAGATCGCCGACGAGGGCACCGGCGGCGCGCAGCCGGTGATGTATCGCGGGTTCGCCGCCGGCAAGGCCGAGATGGCGGCGGCCGACGCGATGGACCTCGAGCTCGACCTCGACCCGCCACTGCAGACCGTCCAGGCCGCCGTCGTGGTGCGCGTGGCGATCAGCGCGCCGCCCAAGGACTTCGGCCGGTAACGCGAAGACGAGCCCTCACACGTGAGGACCCGTCGCCGCGGCGCACATCGCCAGAGCGGCCTAGCCGCCGTTCAACAGAGCGTGGGCAGGCGGTGCGCCGGAGCACATAGTAGCGCCGATGTGCAACTTGCGTTAAGTCCAGGACTTCAACTGCGCACTTGGTCCGAATTGGCAGGGAGATCGCGGTGGCCCGCCACGTGGCGACGCGCCGGCCGCCGGGCCGGGAGGTCGCCCACCGCCGACCGCAGCACCGACCGGGCCCGCTCGGCGGCCATCTCGTTCAGCAGGTCGTCGCGGGTCGCCGCGTCCACCCCGCCGGCCACCACGCGCATCGTCGCCTCGCCGTAGGCGCGGGCGTCGGCCACCCCACGCTCGTACGCGATCAGGGCCGCATGCTCCCGCTCCCGCGCCAGCCGGGCCTCGGCCCGCTCGTAGGCGTTGCCGCGCGACACGAACTTGAGCCCGACCGCCGCGCAGTCCAGCGCGACCAGCAACAGCGCGATCCCCAGGTAGAACACGCCGATGCCCCAGAAGTCGCTGGTCACCAGGTGCCACATCGCCGCGGTGCGCGCCCCGAAGCCGGCGTCCGCCCGGATCGCGGCCGCGTTGCGCTCGCGCTGATCCTCGATGAGCCGGGTCAGCGAGGCCATCTCGGCGGTCCGGGCCACCCGGCCCGGCCCCTGCGTCGTTCGCAGCGCCGACGCCTGCCGGTCCAGCCCGGCGGCCTGGTCGTCCAGGGAGCGGGAACGCTTGACCAGCTTGTCGCAGTAGCCGCCGGCCGGGCACCCGGACCTGCGGGTGACCCCCGCGCCGGCCGAGTCGGCGAGCGCTTGACGGTAGAGCGTACGAGCATCCTTGCGCTTGGCCGCCGCCTGCGCGGAGAGCGCGCCCACCGCGCGGTCCTCCTCCGCGGCCCGCCGCCGCAGCTCGGCCAGGCGTGCGTCATACGCGCCGATCGCCCCGGTCGACGACATGGTCAGGATCTGCTCGTTGTGCACCTCGTTGAGGTAGGCGTCGATCTCGCCCCGGTATCGCGCCAGCATCAACGGCTCGGTGATGATCACGGCGAACAGCAGGGCGAGCCCGACCCGGCCCACATAGAGCCCGAGCGTCGGCCGTTTCAGCAGGTGACGCGGGTCGGGGGAGTCGAGGTGGTCGAAGCTGATCGCCACCCGCCCGACCACCGCACGGTCGTACGCGACCACGCCGATCGCCACCAGCGGCCCGACCACCCACTGCCACCATGGGTGCGTGTAGTTCGCGCTGGCGTCCACGAACGCCGCCCCGCCCACCGTCGCATAGACGAAATACAGCAGCACGAAGACGCCGATCGCGCTGTAGAGCACCCGGTCGGAGTGGGTGGAAACGCTCTCCGGATTGACGTTGGCGACCCGGAGGAGCACGTCGCGACGCCTGGGCATGCAGCCGAGTCTCGTCGATCACAGGTGCCGACGCGGACGAAACGGGTAAGCCCAATGCATGTCACAGTTGCCTTCGCTCACCCTCAACGACGGACACACCATCCCGCAGCTCGGGTTCGGGGTGTTCCAGATCCCGCCCGCCGAGACCCGCGCGGCCACCGAGACGGCCATCAGGATCGGGTACCGGCACATCGACACCGCGGAGATGTACAACAACGAGCGCGGCGTGGGCGAGGCGGTCGCGAGCTCGGGGCTCGACCGGGCCGAGTTCTTCATCACCAGCAAGCTCAGCAACGCGGCGCACAAGCCCGACGACGCCCGCCGCGCCTTCGACCGCACCCTCGAGGAGCTGGGGTCGGACCACGTCGACCTGTTCCTGATCCACTGGCCGCTGCCGATGCTGTACGACGGCGACTTCGTGCAGACGTGGCGCACGCTCGAGGAGTTCAAGGCCGACGGGCGGGCCCGCTCGATCGGCGTCTCGAACTTCACGCCGGCCCACCTGCAGCGCCTCGCCCAGGAGTCCGAGGTCACGCCGGCCGTCAACCAGATCGAGATCCACCCGTACTTCACGAACGACGAGACCCGCCAGTTCGACGCCAGCCACCAGATCGTCAACGAGTCGTACTCGCCGATCGCCCAGGGTGAGGTGCTCGACGACTCGACGATCACGTCGATCGCGAAGGCCGTGGGCAAGACGCCGGCCCAGGTGGTCCTGCGCTGGCACATCCAGCGCGGCGACGTGATCTTCCCGAAGAGCAAGACCGAGTCGCGGGTACGCGAGAACTTCGAGATCTTCGACTTCGAGCTGGACAACGCGTCCATGAACGCGATCAGTTCCCTGGACCGGGGCGAGAAGGGCCGCACCGGCGGCAACCCGGACACCATGGACTGGGTCCCGAAGAGCTAGCCCTTCTTCGAGTACGCCCAGACGGCCGGCGCCACAGCGCGTCGGCCGTCGTGTGTCCGGTGTGTCCGTATATCGGCTCGGCGCGCCCGCCAGGACCGGTCGCCGCCGGGACAGAACCGTTAGCGCGAAGCATCTTTCAGGGGACCCGGCCCCCGATCCGGCTTAATCCGTTAGAGCGCGCGGCAACAAATAAACGTGTCGCACCGCAGAAATGCGCGCGAAAAACCGGCCGGGAACTTCACATGCACCTCACGCCGCTCGGCGTTTCGAGGCCTCTCACATGATCCTCCCAGCGAACCTGGCTTGAGTTCCCGGCGGGTTGCTGATAGCGGGCGATTTCCGCAGCGAGACGGGGTTGTTGCGGTGTTGCCGGCGGGCCGCGGAGATCGACAGTGGATGGGCGCGGTGGCCGCCCGTCATCCTCTTGGGCTAACCCGACCGGCGCGACCCGCCCACCCCACTGTTTGTCATAGGGCAAACGGAAGCACTATCGCGGCGGAATGCCGTTTCGGTCATCTTTGTCCCAGCGCCGGAACGGTCCACCGGATCCGGCGAACACCAAAAGCGAGTGCACCGAAACGCCGGCACCTGCCGAGTTCGCGGGCAGCACGATCCCCGTCCTGGAGGACCAAGTAATGCGCAAGCTCACCAAGCGTTCCGCCGCCATCGTTACCGCCTCTGTCGTCGCCGTAGGCGCGGCCGGCGCGGCCTTCGCTTGGAGCCTGACCGGCGGCGGCGAGGCATCGGCTACCGCGGGGACGACCAAGAACTTGGTGGTAGAGGCGGCGTTGGCGAACGACTCTCTCGTGCCTGGCGTTCCGCGTAATCTCAATTTCGTCGTCAAGAATAAGAACGACTTCCCGGTCGTTGTGACCGGCGCCACCATCTCCGAGGTTAAGGGCGGTGACGGCGATTGCGTCGCCGACGCAAACGTCAAGGCTATTGATGGGAGCGCCCTCTACGGAGACGTGAACTATCGGACGCTTCCTGCTGGGTCGAACTCCAACCCTGGGGAGAAGACGCTGACGTTGGTGAACGCTGTGCGAATGGTCCCCACCGCTCCGGACGCCTGCCAGGGCAAGAACTTCACGTTCACCATGACCGTCTCCGCGACGACCCCTAGCTAACGCTTCGGCGCCTCGGCGGGAGGCGGCTCGGGCCGCCTCCCGCATCGCGTCTGCGACCAGCCAGGCCCGCCCACATGGAGGACTCGTGTCGAACAGCAGAAGGATTGCCCTTGCTGCGGCGCTGGGCGTCGCCGCTGTTACCGCGGTCAGCAATCCGTTCGACTCACGAGCGATGTCACTCGCCGCATCGCGTGGCCAGGTACACGGCTACGGGAACCAAGGTTTTGAGATCGTCGGCGTCCCGGCGAAGGGTCTTCATCCGGGCGGGATCCGAACCGTGCGGCTGACCTTCGTGAATCCTGCGCGGGAGCCCATCAAGGTCACTGCGGTGTCGGGATCGGTTGTGTCGACGTCCAAGGCGGCCTGCAAGCCGAAGGCGACAAATCTCGTCGTCCGCGGGTATCGCGGTCGCCTTCCGGTCGAGGTGCCGAGCCGCGGCAAGAAAGCGGCCGGCGAACTCGAGCTTTACATGCCGACCTCCGCGGCCGACGCCTGCAAGGGCGTGACCTTCAAGATCAAGATGACGGGCAAGGCGGTCAAGAAGTGAAGCGCGAACTCAAGAGTGCGCTCGTCGTCGCCACTGCGGTCGCCCTGGCGACCGGCGGCACCTTGGTCGCCTACGCCTGGGAGGTTCCGTCCAAGACCGTGCAGGCCAAACTCCGCGCGGCGAAGATGCCGCGCGGCATCGAGCCGAGCGTGGCACCTCGCGGCGCGACGGCGCTGGTGACCTGGAGCTCGCAAGAGGTCACGGACGGCGTGACGATGACTGACTACGTCATCACCGCCCACAGTGTTGACACGCCGGCGAAGCAACCCGTCGCTCACAAGGTGGCGGCGGCCAAAGCCGACTCGCAGTCAGTAGTCTTCACCGCTGCCGAGCTGGCCGGCGGCAGTTGGCGATGGACGCTCACTCCGAAGCTTCACTCTTGGACCGGCGCCGAAAGTCCGCGCACCAAGAAGCTGACCTTCCCTGAAGCGACAGCCGCCGACCTTCTGGTCTCTAGCGAGACGCCGGCCGACGTCGCACCGAGTCGGGACTCCGCCAACACAACGACGCCATCAACCACCAGCCCTTCATCAAGCGCAGTCACCGAGTCGAAGCCCGCAGCGGCGACGGAGACCAGCGAGCCGACCAAGGACCCCGAGCCGACCGCCGAGCCGGAGGAAACCCGAGCCTCCACCGAGCCGCCGGCGGTGGTGGAGCCGAGTTCTTCTGAATCAAGTAAAGCCGCCGCGGATGACAAAGCCGCGGACAAGTAAAGACATTCTCATTAACGGCCCTCGGCGACCCGCCGGGGGCCGTTTTCGGTATCGAACGATGTGCGACGGAACACGGAAGGGTTAAACCGTTTCGGTGGCCGTATCCTTTGAAAGCTCAATCTCCGCGGACGCTCGACCTATTCCACATCCGACGGAGTCGCGGCATCATCCTTCGTGTCGGCAAGTGCGTCTGCACGTGCGGACGAACGAAGGATTCTCGAAAACTATATCGGCATCCCGCTCGCGTTTGACAAGCGAGTCGCGGGCTCCTTCGGCATTCTTGCTGAACACGCCGCTGATATGAGCCCGCCTTTCGTTGGCTTGCCGTCATTTGAACCGCTTGCATCCCCCGTGCGGGTTAAGCCAGACAGTTCGCGCCGTTCGCATTATGCCCGCACAACGCGGACGGAATCCCGATCACAAAACCTGCCCCGATCGTGGAGTGTGGAACATGCCGGTGCACCGACCGGCGTTCAAGATCCCGACGGTCCGCAGGAGGATCACGCCGCATGCGAAACCCCAGCACACGGCCTGCAGCCACCACTCCCGAAGCGCTGGGCGGCGCATCGTGAAGCGGGACGTGCAGGCCCTCCTCGACGGGTTGACGAAGCGGGACACCAGCGTCACCAACAAGTCCGGCATGACGCCGGTGCCGGAGCCGGACGAGCCCACGTGGGAGGTTCTGCGGCCGAACTCGGGGCGGGAAGCAATGCGTAGGTTCGACGGGCGTACACGGTCGATACTGACCGTGGCCGCTGTCATTGCGATCACCGTCAACGCCGGTGTGGCCTGGGCCTACTGGCGGATCACCGAGTCGGAGCCGAAACCCGCCGAGGCCGGCACCGCGGTCGAGATGACCCTGCGGGGCCGCTCGGACTACAACCGTCCGCTCGAGCCGGGCGGCAAGGGCGACCTCACGGTGAGTGTGAGCAACGCCAAGAACTTCCCGGTCCGGGTCACCTCCGTCCGCGAAGCCGCCGGTGGTGTGGTGGCCGACGACGCGCACCGCGACGCCGGCTGCAAGGCCCCGGTCGTGACGCTGTCGCAGAAGTCGTTCACGGTGAAGTGGGACGTCGAACGCAACGACGTGGGCGCGTTCACGATCGAGGACGGCCTGACGATGGCGCCCGGCGCGCACTCGGCCTGCCTCGGTGCGATTTACACGATCCCGGTGCAGGTGAGCGGCTTCAGCCAGGGGAAGTGAGTACGGTGAGAGCTTGCCCGCTCCTGCTAGACATCCGGGCATGCGGGCTCGTCTGATCGCCGTCGCGGCTTGCTGCGCGATCCTCGGGCTGGGCCTGGCGGTCCGCGCGTTCGCCGGTGGGGCCTTCGGGCAGCATGCGGGCACCGCCCTGTACGCGGCGATGATCTACGCGGGCATCTACGTGTTGGCCCCGGAGGGGCCCGGGTTCTCCGCCCTTGCCGGAGGCTCAGCGGCCGGCAGCGGCACAGCCCCGGCGACGAGGCCGTGGGTGGCCGGCGCGGTGGCGGTCACCTTCTGCTGGATCGTCGAGTTCGCCCAGCTGACCGGCGTGCCGGCGGATCTGGCCGAGCGCAGTCAGCTCGCCCGGCTCGTGCTCGGCGCGCAGTTCGACCCCACCGACCTGCTCTGGTACGTCCTCGGCGTCGTACCGATCGCAGCGATGCACAGCGCATTGGTGAAACTGTCGTACCCGCGCCCTACGGTCGAGCCATGACTTGGAAGATTGAGCTCATTCCCGTGCCCGTGACCGACGTCGAGCGGGCCAAGGCGTTCTACGAGCAGGTCGGCTTCAACGCCGACCACGACTACAAGGTGAGCGAGGGCCTGCGGTTCGTTCAGCTGACCCCGCCCGGGTCGGCCTGCTCGATCGTGATCGGCGACGGCATCACCGAGAAGGCTCCGGGCACGCAGGAGATCCAGGTGGTCGTCCCCGACGCCGAGGCGGCTCGCAAGCAGCTGCTCGACGCGGATGTCGAGGCGAGCGAGGTGGACGCCCAGCCGTGGGGCAATTTCGTCTACTTCCGCGACCCCGACGGCAACAAGTGGTCGCTCCAGGCGATCGAGTCGCGACCCAACGGTTGACGCGCCCCAACGGTTGACGGGGTGCAATTTGGTCAGCTCCAGAGCGCCGCGCGGACACGGCCGGTCAGGGCGGGGATGTCGATCGGGTTGCGGGCGTCGACCCGGATGACCTGGCCGATGGCGAGCGGCTCGGCCTCGGCCGCCCAGATGGGCCAGTCGGCGGTTGAGTGGTCGTCGTCGCGATAGAGGCCGTGCCTGTTGCGGGCGACGAATCGGCGGCGGGCCACCTCCGCCGGCACGTCGCACCAGACCTCGACGACGCCCGTGGCGCCGGAGGTGGCCAGGCCGTTGCGGGCATGGTCGAGGTCGCGCGGGCGAAACCACCAGGAGTCGACCACCACCGTGCCGCCGATCTGGGCGGCGAGCATCCAGATCGTCTCCATGGCGACGGCGCCCAGCGCGGGCAGCTCGGTCACGACGGCGTCGGCGAGCGCCTCCTTGATCCGGTCCTTGGAGAGGTATGCGGCACCGAGCCCGTTGGCCAGGCGCGGCGCGAGGCTGCTCTTGCCGGCGCCGGGCAGCCCGTTGACCATAACCACGTCCCGCGCCACGTCGATCACCTCCCACGAGGTGATGCCCGAGGTGGCCGGAGAGATAACTGAGGAACCTTGACTCTCTACCTGGTTGAGGCGGCAGCTTGAGCGGCGTGGAGAACGACGTGCGCGGCATGCTCAGCATGCTCGGCATCGGGGAGCTGGCACGGGAGAGCGGCCTGACGGTCAGCGCCCTGCGGTTCTACGACCGGGCCGGGGTGCTCGTGCCGGCCGTGGTCGATCCGGTGACCGGGTACAGGCGATATCGCGACGGCCAGCTGCGCGCGGCGCGGCTGGTGGCGGCGTTGCGGCGGGTCGGCATGCCGGTCGCGGAGATCACTGCGGCGGTGCGGGCCCTGCCCGACCCGGCCGCGGTGCGGCCGCTGCTCGATATGCACCTGCGCCGGCTCGAGGACGGCCTGGCCGATGCCCGCCGCGAGATCTCCCGTGCCCATGCCCTGCTCAACCAGGAGGTCCACGTGACCCGAGTGACCCTGCCCGCCGCCGCGCTCGCCGCGGCGGTGAACGCAGTCCGCTTCGCAGCCCACCCGGCGGTCCCCGCCGAAGACAGCGCCGGAAATGAGGGCGGCGCAGATGCGGCCGATTCCGGCAACGACGCCATCGCGGCGCTGGCCGGCATCCTCTTCGAGGCCGGCGAAGGCGCCCTCACCTTGGTCGCGACCGACCGTTTCCGGCTCGCCACCACGACCATCCCGGCCACCGTCGAGGGGCCGCCCGTGCGGGTCATCGTCCCCGCGGACGCCATCGACTTAGCGAGCGACGGCGACGACCGGGTGACGTCGAGCGACGACGACCGGGAGACGTTGACGTCGAGCGGCGACGGCCGGGTCGCGGTGACGTCGAGCGTCGGCGACCGGGTCGCAATGACGTCGAGCGTCGGCGACCGGGTCGACAGGACGTCGAGCGGCGACGACCAGGTCACGTTGACGCTGAGTGCCGACGAGGTGAGCATCGGCGGCGCGACCCACCGGCCGATCCCCGGTGATTATCCGGACTTCCGGCGGCTGGTGCGCACCGCGACGGGGCCGCGGGTCCAGGTCGACGTGGCGGCCCTGCGGTCGGCGGTGGAGAGCGCGCCCGACGTGTGGCGGGAGCACGACGGGCGCAAGTACCCGACGACGATCTTGACGGTCGACAGTGCCGGGGAGCTTCGGCTGGCGGCCGAGGACGAGTGGGCCGGCGATGCCGAGGCGCACGTTGCGGTGCACCGGGACTTCCTGTTGCAGGCCCTCGATGCGGGCGGCGCCGGGCAGTTGGTGCTGGAGCTCGACGGGCCGATCCATCCGCTGGCCATTCGCACGGCGCAACGCGACCGATTCTCACTATTGATGCCGGTCCGGCACTGACAGACTGGGCCGGTGGACGACGACGAGATCCGCCGCCGGCGGGCCCTGTGCACCGACACCTTCCACGGCAACGGCCTGGCCCGGCCCGCTGAACTGCTGACCTCGATCCCGCCGGCGACGGAGGCGGATCTCTACGGCGACGGCGGCGTGGTGACCGAGCTCGAGCGCCACGTCGCCGGCCTGCTGGGCAAGCCGGCCGCCGTCTTCCTGCCCAGCGGCACCATGGCGCAGG
>NZ_JBFAZH010000008.1:0-27848 GCF_040681735.1 Actinoplanes sp. NPDC051633
CGCGATCTGGTTGCTGTACCCGTCGGCCTGCGCACCAGAGGAGGCGACGCTCACCCGCTCGGTCACGCCCGTGTCCAGGTCGCGGACGAAAATGTCCTCAGCGCCGTTGGTGTCACCAGGCACCAGGTCAGACGCGCCGGACACGAAGGCGACGTGCCGGCCATCCGCGCTAATCGTCCCCCAGCTGCTGAAGCCGTTGCCCTGCGCCCCACCGCTAGACACGCTGATCCGGGTAGTCGTGCCGGCCATGCGGTCGCGGAGAAAGACATCGCGGCTCATATTGGTGTCGCGGGCGACCAAGTTGGAGGCGCCCGAGGTGAACACGACGTACCGGCCGTCCGGGTTGATCGAGGAACCCCAGCTCTCATCGTCTCCCTGCGCGCCGCCGCTGGACACGCTGATCCGCTCGGTGATGCCACCCGTCCGGTCGCGGAGGAACACGTCCTCGACGCCGTTGGTATCTCCCGAAACCAAGTTCGTCGCGCCCGAGGAGAACACGACGTAGCGGCCGGTGGCGCCCAGATCAGGCATGAAACTTTCCTCGTCGGACTGCACCCCCGTGCTGGAGACGCTGACCCGGCTCGTCCGGCCGAGATCCACAGCCACACCGGATACGACGGGTCCGGCTCCCAGCATGACTACCACCGCTGATGCGATCCACATGATGACCATCCCGAATCCCCGTGACGCACTCCGAGAATGGCCCTCCCGCGTTCAAGGTCACAACCACGACATCGACGCGTCTTCGCAATAACCGAATGATGCGACCGCCGGTGAAGGGGGGACTGTCAAACGAACGGCACCTCTCTGTGTCATCCATGAAGGAGCGGGGCCGGTCAAGTCGCTGGTCTGAGTCGTTTTGCCGGTGGCCTGGCTAAGTTGTCGGGCGCCGAGGATTACCGCGGCGTAGCCGTGGTGTGTTGATCAGTTTGGGTGTGGTCGTGTTCGCCAGGTTCCGGGTGATGCCGGAAGGGCAGGCCGAAGACTCGGCTGCCGGTCATCCATTCGCCCCGTCGTGTGAGGGCATGGTGATTTACGACCGTGACCGGACGGGGTCAATCAAGAAGGCGACCACGCCGCCGGCTGGCAGGGGTCAGACACAGAACGACTCGCGTCCGGTCACGTCCGAGCCTGCTCACGCCGCCTTCGCGGTCTGCTCGAGGGCGCGGATGTGCCCGTCGCGCAGGCCGTAGAAGACGTAGGTGAGCAGTTTGCGGGCCACCGCGACGGTGGCGATGTTGCGGCCTCGCCGTTCGGCGATCCGCGTGCGGGTCTGGGTGAGCCAGTCAGCGTTGTGGGCGCCTTGGGCAGCCTCGACCGCGGCCCACCGCACCAGCGTCGAGCCTTGCTTGGTGATCGGGCCACGCCGCACGACGGTGTCGGACTCGCGGTGCTTGGGTGTCAGGCCGGCCCAGGAGCTCAGGTGCGCGGGGCTGGCGAAGCGGATGACGTCGCCGATCTCCGCGACGAAGATCGCCGCCAGTGTCGGTCCAACGCCGGGAACCTTCTGCGCTGCCCGGAAACCGGCGTGGTTGGCGAGGGCCGCGCGTAGTGGTCCGGCGACTGCGGTGATCTCGAAGTCGATGGCGTCGATCAGCCGCAGCAGTGCGTTGACGCGTAGCCGGTAGGCCCCGTCCAGCGGCGCCGCGTTCAGCCATTGTCGGCCGGCGACGCCGAACAGATCGGTCACCTGCGGGTGCAGGCCTTGTTTGGCCAGCACCCCGTGCACGGAGGCTTTCAACCCGCTGCGCCAGGCGACCAGTTTGGCGCGGTGCCGCACTGCCTCGCGCAGCTCCCGGACCTGCGGTGGGGCGATCCAGCCTTCAGGTAGCCGGTTCATGCGCAGCAGATCCGCGAGATCCGCAGCGTCACGGACGTCGTTCTTGACCCGCCGGTAGGCGAACCCCTTAACGCCCAGCGGATGCGCGAGGTGCACCTCGGCGCCGGCGTCCTGGAGCACGTCGGCGGCCCAGTACCAACCGTAAGTGGCTTCCAGCACGACGTGCGGATTCTCGCCGGCTTTGGCGATCTGCGCGGCCAGTGCCATCGGGTCGTTGTCGATCCGGACGGTGTCCAGCCGGTTTCCGGCCTGATCCATTCGCACGATTATCGACCGGCGGCGGTGCAGATCGATACCTACGATCTGCGGGCCGTCGTATTCTGCTGACATGTGGGGCCTCCTTCGTCGTTTGACGTGAGCACCCCGAGCATCCCGCCGGGAGTCACGAGGAGCGAGGCCCCGCTCCTTCATGCCATCAAGACGCCGCCAGGAGCGAGGTTCTAAGCTTGTTGTCGGCGGGTTCGGGAAGTGACTTCTCCGAAGAGCCGGCGTGGGGATGAGAGCCGGTCACGCTGGAGTTTGTTGACGTTCCTCGGTGTCCTCCCGGACCCGTCGCCGTCGTTGCTGTGGCGTCGTTGATCATCTGCCGGTAGACGATGTCGGACAGGTGCCGTTTCAGTGCCCGCATGGCTTCCATTGAGGGCTTCCCGGCTGCTTTCTTGCGGTCGACGTAGGCGCGGCCTTCGGTCGGGTTGCGGAGCTGGACGGTGGCCATGATGTGCAGGACCCGGTTGATCTGCCGGGTGCCTGCTCGCGACAGCCGATGGCGGGCTTGGTCGCCGGAGGACGCGTCGATGGGAGCGGTGCCGTTCCAGGACGCGAAATGGCCCCGGTCCGGGAAGCGCGTGATGGTGCCGACTTCGACCAGCAGCCGCGCGGCGCCGGACGGCCCGATGCCGTGCAAGTCCATCAACGTGGTGCCGGTGGCCGCGACCAGTCCCTTGAGCTCTTTGTCGGCTTGCTTGGAACGCTGGTAGACCCGCTCGGGCACTGTTGCATGAGCCATCCTCAAGATCACTCGCCGCAAGGCTTCCAAGGAGATCTACTCACAGTGGTCCGTCAGCGAGCACAGATCGGGCAAACCACCGCCTGCGCCCGTCGCGATGGCCCGGGTACCCGACGCTAGCCAAGGGTTCTCCGAAGAATTGCGGCCTCGCGAAGTTGGATCGCTCAATGCAACAGCGCCCGAACAACTCCTCTCTGCCCATCCGGCGGATCAGGCCGATCGGGTTTCGCACGTGTCAGTCCTTGATCGGCGCGGCATCCCGGTCATACGCGGCCATCGACGGAGCGGTGGGCCACCGTGTGAACGAGCACCCGACCGCCAATGCGTCGGCTTCCACTGAGGGCTCGCTCAACACCCGTACCTGGTACCCGGCTGATACGAGCCGCCGGGCCAATCCGAATCTGGCGGAACGTTGACCACCTTGACGGCGCTGTGGTCGCCGGCTTCGGCGGCCTTGCGATACAGCGCCAATGCCTGACCCGGTTCGCCCGCTGCCAGCAGGTCATCGCCTATGGCTAGGAGGAACGCTGTGGCTCTCCGTCGTGAGGGTGGACGGCAGCGCCGACCGGCCGACCGGTCAGCCGCTACGGTCCGATTCAGGGTTGTAGGGTCGGTTCTCTCCCGGGCGGCGACCCGCCGTGCGCAGCGAGCCGAGCTTGCTGAGGGCGTCGAACCAGAACGGGGCGCCGAACGCCACCGCTACGGCGGTGAGCAGCCACCCGAGCAGTGTCAGAAGGATCGTGCCGAGGCCGGCATGGAGGGTGGAGGACCACAGGAACGGAGCCCACCGAACGACGTTCGCTCCGCAGGATCTGTCCTGGCTGTACGCTCGGCAGTCGGTGCGCGCGGCGGCCAGGTTCCAGCCTATGGGCAGGTTCAGGTCACGCAGCACCGTCCGCTGCCGGGCCAGGCAGGCGGCCCGCTCCGGGGTTTGCTCCGACGGGCAGCTTTGCGCCGAGAGGGCCTGGGCGACCACCGCGTTCCGGACCGGGCCGTCCCGGTACAGCGCCTCACCGATCCGAAGCGTGTCGACGTTCATCAGGATGGCGAGGATCGCGCCCGCGATGAACAACTGACTCTGCGCCCACCGTTTGTACCAGCCGCTGACCCGGCCCATCTGCTCGTCGTACCAGCCTTCCAAGTCCTTACGGAACTGGGTGACGTTGTTGTCGACGTCGCGCAGCAACGTCAGCAGCGCGTCGCGGGCCGGCAGCCCTTCGGGCAGCTTTTCAACCTGAGCGGCGAGTTCGTCAATGGTGGTCTTGCCTGCGCCGTCGGGCACCAGCAGATCGATCAGGCTGCGCGCGAAGGTCTGCGCGGAGAGATACGACGCCAGATACATGTCCTGCCCACGTCGCTTGCTGCCATCGGGTTTGACTTGCCCTCCCGGTTTGGCCGGACGGTGCAGCGCGGCAACCAGAGGGTGCCCCATTACGATGTCGGCGAGGTAGTCGTCCAGCTTGACCGCCGCAGGAGGTCCCGGCTGCGCAGGCGCCTGCGTCTGAGTCAACCCTTTGCGCAGGGCCTCACCGACGTCGGCGAGCCTGTTCAGTTCGTCGCGTTTATCTTGTTTCTCCAGTAGCCCCTGCCTGCTGCCCGAGGCCGGCTCGCCGGTCCCTGACGGGGCGGCGGGTGGTATATCGAGCATCTCGCGCAGGCCCCGCAGCAGATATTCGCCCCGCATGTTGAGCCTCTTGCTGAGCCACTCGACCGCTGCGGTGCCGACTAGGCTGGCGGTGAGAAAAACGAATATCAGCCCGATGGCAGTGTCGAGCACTACCGAGCCGGGCATGACCGGCCCCTTGATGACATTGGCACCGGCCGCCGGCTGCAGGGCTGCGTCCCTGGCCAGCGGGTCACCGGCTGACGTGGCCGCTGATCTGGTCCCATGATCATCCTTCCTCCACGTGATGGGTTGCCGCCGGTCACGACGCGCCGGCCGGCAGGTTCAATCACCGGCGCCCCGAGTAAGTCGCATCTGCGGACAGCGGTTCTCCACGGGCCTCGTGAGTCCGCCGGGATGCGTGACACGACCCCGGTTGGCCATGTGGTGGCCGAGCCTGACCATGGTGTCTTCGTCATCTCCGGTGCCGGTTTCACGGCGCCGGCGGCAGGCGGTCAGCCGGCGGGTTGTACTCCCAGTGCCACGGTTCTCGGTCGTAGGGGTAGAAGCCGAACCGTTCGGCGTTGCCGGTCAGCCACCGCCAGGCGGCGGTTTCCCGTTGCTCTTCGGCGTGCGCCTTACCGGTGGAGGTCCCGAGCCAGCAGTCGATCGCGCGACCAGAGTGGTGGGCGCTGGACCCGGGGCGGGCCACCCAGTCGTCGGCGGCCTCCTCGCTGCCGTACTTCTCGACGGCGTGCGTGAACAGCTCCTGCTGACGGGCCATGGTCCGCAGGCCGGAGACGGGGAGGAGCAACGGCGCCGGGATGCCGTCGGCGCGGGCGGCCGCGACAAGCCGTCCCCACCAGGCGGCGGCTAGGCGGTGCAGCGGGACCACCTTGCCGCCGAGCCCGGCGACCGTGGTGCGATCTCGAGAGGCTGGTTCGGTCTTGTCGGTGATCCGGCCACCCCCGGGATTCTCCACCGCCAGGGGCACGTCATCGCCTAGGACCCCGGCGGGGCCGGTGCTGGGTTCCGGGTCGGTGCTGGCGAGCTCACCGCGCAGGGCGGCCATGGTGTCGGGGCCGACGATACCGTCTACCTCGAGACCCTGTTGCGCCTGGAAGTCTTCGACAGCCGTCTCGGTCTCGGGGCCGAAATTCCCGTCGGTGTCGACGGCCAGCCCGTGCCGGCCGAGCAGGTATTGAACCTCGAGGACGTCCTGGCCCTGATCTCCTCGCCGCATCATGAGGCAGTTCTCACTTCCGCCCGAGGACAGCGCCTGGGGCTCCAGCTCGGTGCTGACATTGTTCCGCGGCCGCCTCGTGGGAGGCCTTCGCTTTCGGGGCGCCTGCGCAGCGGCACCGGCATCTGCTGGGTGGCCCGCCCCTGGCGCCAAAGCGGCCCACGTACCGCCGAAGCGCCAGGCTGACAGCTTTGCGGCCGCGGTCAGCCGCCGGGCCGGTCGTCGACGGATCCTTGAACGGTCATTTCGAGCTCGTGTTCGAGCCGCCGCCTCCTCCGGAGACGTAGGCCTTGATGAAATCCTTGGCAGCGTCCTTGGCCTCGTTCCAGACAAGATCGGCGAGCTGGTCCTCCCAGCGCTGGCTGTCCGGCCAGCCGAGGTCGACGCCACGGTTACGGTCGAAGTAGATGAGGAACCCCGCCTCGATCTCGTTCCAGATCGCCAGCCATTGCCCGGTCTTCACCGGCTGCCCGGCCGTCCCCACCGCTCCGATGAGACGCCATTCGTACGAGGGGGTGCCGGTGTTCACCAGGTTGATCCCGATGGCGGTCTCCGCGTACTTGTAGAACGACGGCGCGGTGCCGTACCCCATCGCGACCAGCTCTCCGTAGCGCACCGTCCGGGCGCTGCCGTCCTGGCGGCGGAAGAACCAGCGGGCCATCTTGTGCGCGGTGTCGTTGGTGGCGTCGTCGGAGAACCCGAGGTTGACACCCCACCGCTGGGTCTCCCACCCGACATAGCGGACGGTGGCACTGTTCTTGAGGTTGAACGCGACTCCGGAACTTTCACGCCACGAATTGAGCACATCCACTTCTTGCCCAGCGCCCGCGAACTTGCCGCCCCCTAACTCCCACTCGCTGTAGTTCTTCACCATCTGTTCTATCTCTGCCGCTGTCGCCACCGTAGTGCTCCTTTCTGAACAGGTCCTGTATCTCGTTTCCTCGCACTGCCCGCCGCGGACCTGGACGCACCCGACACGCCGCTGGCACGGGCCGGTATGCGTGCTGCAGCGAGACGGAGGACGGCTTAGCGGATACCTCAGCCTGTGTTAGGGCCGGCCGGGCGCGCATCAGGGAACTCACGCATGCCCCGGGCCGCCGGAACACGACAGCAGGTTTGCGACACCCCCGGGTGTTCCCGGATGCGCGGCCTGCCCGGGGCCGAAACCGTCAGTGCGGCGCGGGAGGCCGGGGCGTGGTGACGCGAACTCGACGCGGCCATTTGGCCGATCAACCGATGTCGATCAGCTGCAGCGGATGGTCGAGTGGGACCAGTGACGCCGCGGAGGATGGCATGCGGTTCCGAACCCCCCACGATGCGCACGAGCTGGTCGGTCGTGAGCCGCAGGTCCGCCGGCTCGATCGGTTGCTCGCCGGGGCCAAGACCGGGCACGGCGGTGCGCTCGTGGTCACCGGCGAGCCGGGGATCGGGAAGACGGCCCTGCTCGACCATCTGATCGCCCAGGATTCCGACGTGACCGTGCTCGCGACCACCGGCGTGGAGTCCGAGGTTTCGCTTTCGTTTGCAGGCCTCGGCGATCTGCTGCGACCGCTGTTGCCGCGATTGCCCACATTGCCGGAAGCCCAGGAGAACGCACTGAGCGCCGCCCTCGCGCTCGTCGAGCATCCCGGCAGGATTAGCCCGTACGCGGTTTGCATGGCGACGCTCACGCTGCTCACCGACCACGCCGAGCGGCGACCGGTAGTGATCGTCGTCGACGACGCGAACTGGATCGACCAGCCATCGACTACGGCGCTGGTGTTCGCGGCCCGCCGCCTCCAGGTCGACGCGATGGCGATCGTCCTTGCCGTCCGCGATACCGCAGTGCATGACCTGGATGTGGCCGGTCTTGACATCGACAGGATCAGAGGATTGGACCGCGGGGCCGCCAGCTTCTTGCTGGATCGCCTGCGGCCGGGGAGCACCGCGGCCGCCGTCGCCGACGAGTTGTGGCGGGCCACCGGCGGTAACCCGCTTGCGCTGACCAAAGTCTGCGCGGGGCTCAGCGACGACCAATTGGCCGGGTCGGTGCCGCTTCCCGGGGACCTGCCGGTGGGGCGGGATTTGCAAACCGCCTTCGTAGGCGGACTCATGCCGTTGCCTGCGAAAACGCGGAGGGCATTGCTGGTCGTCGCGCTGAGCGCATCCGAGGAGCAGGCCGCGGTCGCCGTCGCGCTCAATGAGTTGGGACTGGACCTCGCTGCCTTGGACCTCGCGGCGGCTCAGGGAGTGATCGAGTATCGGGGTGCTCGGGTGGTGTTCACTCAACCGTTGATGCGTGCTGCCGTGCGCGGCGCCGCTTCAGCGCGCAGGCGGCGGAGGGTCTACGCGGCTCTCGCCGCCACCTCCACCACCGAGGCGCGGGCGTGGTACCGAGCGGCCGAACTGGTTGGCTACAACGAGAGTGCCGCGAAGGAATTGGAGTGGGCGGCCGGACAGATGCGGCGCCGTACCGGTTTCGCCGCCGCGGCCCAAGCCATGCACCGCGCCGCCGAGCTGACCTCGGACAGAGATGCGCGGGCCCGTCGCCTGCTCACGGCGGCCGGCGACGCCCAGCTCTGCGGCTGGCTGCCCGAGGCCGCGGGATGGTTGGGGCAGGCCCGGATGCTGGCGGATGATGCGCGGCTACGCGCGGACCTCGCACTGACCCACGGGCGGGTTCTTAACAGGCGCGGTACGCCGTCGATCGCCCTGCAGGTATTGGCGAGCGCGGCCGAGGAGATCGCGGGTCAGGACCCGCTGCGGGCGGCGCAAATCTGGTGCGATGCCGTCAACACCGCCTTCATCGACGGCCGGGCGCGCGAGGCGGTGGAGTACGCGAGCAACGCGGTAGACCTGCTGGCCGGAGTCGGCGACGCTGGCGGGTTGGCGGCAGCGCGGACCGTGCTTGGTCAGGCGTTGCTGGTGCGAGGCCGTGTCGCGGAGAGCCGCCGTCTGCTCGGTGAACAGCGGTCCTACGTGGACGGGCTCGACCCAATCGCCGACGCCGACAAACTCGCCATGGTGGCGCTGTGCTGGGCGTGGCTCGAGGAATACGCGACGGCTGGAGCGCTGCTGCGTACGGTGATCGATGCAACCCGGCGCACCGGCGCCCTTGGTCCACTCTCCCGCGCGCTCGCGTTCCACTGTGAAACGTGCCGCTCGACAGGCGACTGGCTGACCGGCTACGTCGAAGCGGAGGAGGCGCTGCGGCTGTCTCGTGAACTACGCGACGTGGCAACGGTCGGATACGCCCTGGTCTGCCTCGCTCGCTTCGAGGCACCGCAGGGACGCGTTGCGCTGGCGGACGAGCGGCTCGCCGAGGCGCGGCGCATCGCCGGGCCGCTGGGAGCAGGTGGATTACGGGTGATGCAAGGGTCAGCGCTGGGACTGCGATACCTTGCCGCGGGCGAGCGCGAACGCGCGATCATGTCACTGGAGGAGGTGCGGGAGTTTGCTGTCAGCTCAGGGGTGGAAACTCCCGTCATCGCGCCATGGGAGGCGGACCTGGTCGATGCGTACTGGCAGGACGGCCGGCGCGCGCAGGCCACGGCCCAGCTCGACATGCTGGACATGCGGACCCGGTCCAGTGGGCTGGTCGCGCCGCGGGCGGCTGTCGCGCGATATCGCGCGCTGCTGTCTGATGATTTCGATCGTTCCGAACACCATTTCCGGGAGGCGCTGGCGTTGCACGCCTTGCGGCCGCAGCCGTTCGAGCGGGCGCGCACGGCAATGTACTTCGGGGAGATGCTGCGCCGGAACCGGCACCGCGCGGACGCCCGGCCGCTGTTGCGGGAGGCGGTGGAGGGTTTCCGCCGGCTCGGCGCGGAGCCGTTCGCCCGGCGTGCGGCCGCCGAGCTCGCGGCTACCGGGGACCGCCGCGAACCCCGCAGCGTCTCGCCGATGGGCCGGCTCACCGCGCGGGAACTGCAGGTGGCACAGGCAGTCACGACCGGATTGAGCAACCCCGAGGTGGCCGCGGCCCTGTTCGTCTCAACGAAGACGGTGGAGACACATCTGTCCAGCGCGTATCGCAAGCTGGGTCTGCGTTCGCGAACTCAACTCGCTCGGTACCTGGCCGACCGCGAGGCTCAGAGCCGAGGCGACGGATCGGGCAGCGCCGCGGCCGTCGTGGGGTCGGCGTAGGCGTCGATGACCAGCAGACGAACTTTTGCCAGGAATGCCGGATCGATCTCCGCATGCCGGCGCACGGCGTCCGCCAGATCGGTGATGCGATCCGGCGTGCTCACCTCCACCGCGGTCAGGGCGGCCTGCGCCTCCAAGTCACCAGCGAATTGGTCACCAACGACGGTCAGCAACCGCGCGACGCCAGACCAGCCGCGTGGAGGACCATCTGCGACCAGCGTTGGCGCAGAGCCCTCTCCGGCGCCGCCGAGCAGCAACGCGACGACGCGGGAGATGAACGACGAGTCGACCACGATCACCATCCCCCGCCGGTCGGCGGGAATGCCGGCCTCCACGTCCTGAATAGCCTGCCGGGAGGACGGGCGCATCGGAGAACACACCGAGACTGGCCGTCGGCCTGGGTCTACGAGGAGCGACACATACGCACAACAGTGGGTCAGGGGATTCCCTGTCGCGAGGCCGCGATCTCGCACGGTGCAATGACCGTGTTAGAACTGCATTCGACCTGGAGGCGCACGGCTTCGCGTTCGCCAACACCTTTGTCAACCATGTCATCACTATTTCCGGCATGCAGATCGAGGTGACAACCCTAGTGCGTCGTTCCTTAAATCCTGTATGTCGGGGTTAGCTTGTAGATCCGTTTCGGTGGTGGTGGGCGTCCCCAGACCCAGGGCTTGGCCTTGGCGTTGAGCCGGGCGGTGGCCACGGTGGTCGCGGTGCAGGATGTCGGGCCGCTGGCCAGTTCCTGTCCGGCGAGGCCCTGCCAGCGGAACATCCGCCACCACGGTTCTTGCAGGTTGAGCCAGCAGGCGTTCTTCGGGATGAACACCTGCCGGATCCGCGGATGCGCGGTCAGCCAGTCGCGGGTGGACAGCGACGTGTGCGAGGACAGGTTGTCGGTGATCACGACGATGTCGCCAGCCGGGTTGTCCTGCTCCAGGCGGGCAAGGAAGTCCTGATAGCAAGCACTTTTTGCGGCGCTCGGCGCACAGGGTCACCGCGTGGCCGTCGCGGATGCGCAGCGCGCCGTAGACCCAGGTCTTGTCCGGCTCCCGCCAGTACGCCACCTGCTCTCTGACCCGGTTCCCATCGGCGGTCCAGCCCGGCTGGGCCGGGTAGGCGCTCGGGATCAGCGGTCCGAGTCGTCGACGCAGACGACCGTGGAGTCGGCGGGCGCATGGGGTGTACAGGTCGATGACGGCTGTCCTTTTCCGATGAACAGCGGATCCTTCGACACCGCCCACGAACGCACCTGCCGCCACCGGACCTCGTCGGAGCGCAACGTTTTCATTCGCCACAGCCACTGGTCCTCTTTGTACGCAGCCAGCCGGCGCTTCCATACCGGCTCTTGGAAGTCGAGCGGGGGTTCCCGGCGACGACGACCCGGACGTCGAGGGCTCGCAGACCACCTGTGATCATCTGAGTGACTGGTCGGACGGGCACAAGTGACTGGGAATTTCAACCGAGCAGCCGGCTGCCGGGCCTGGACGGCCTGACAGTGGAGTCGGTCGAGCGTCTCTGCACGTTGCTCACGGCACGTCCCGGGCTTGAGCAACCCGGTCCAGGTGAGAGTGCTTATTCTGCGTGCGGATCGTCATTTGTTGGCCTGTCATGGCGCTCGGTTTGCGCCGCGTAGATCAGCCTGTCAGCAGCAGGATGGTCGCCCAGTTCGGTCAGCGCTTCGATGGTGAGGTCCCGGACATGCTGGTTGAGCGGGTCGACGGCGGCGGCTGCTTGCAGCAGTTGTATGGCTTCTTTCGGGGTGGTGTGGCGCGCGAGCTCGATGTAGGCGGTGAGGGCGGCGTCGCGTGTGGGTTCGCGGGCGGCAGTGAGCCAGTTCCAGGTTTGCCCGTCGGCGAGTTCGCCGGTGTGCCGGCGGAGTACTGCGCGGTGGGCTGCGAGTCGCTCGGTGGTGATGGCTGAGTGCTCGGCGGTCGCAGCGGCGTCGCGCAAATGCCACAGGTCAACATCGACGATGGCGGGGTTGAGGGTGTACCGGTCGCCGGTGCGAAGGATGAGATCGTCGGGAAGCGTCGCTCTGAGGTCTCTTTTGAGGTCGCTGATGGTGGTGTAGAGGCGGCGGGCGATGGAGGCGGGTGGCAGTCCGGGCCAGATGTGCGCGGTGAGCTGGCCGCTGGTTGCCCCATTGCGGTGTACGGCGAGCAGGACCAGGACCTGCCAGGCGGCGGTTCGCCGGATCGACACTTGCACGTTGCCGACGGTCAGCGTGCACCGGCCGAGCACGCAGAGGCGCGCCCCCAGCATCGCCGCTGGCGCGACCGGCCCGTTAGCGGCGGCCGGTGCGCTCGGGGGTTCGTGTACCGGGTCGTCGGCATGTCGTGGCTGTACGAGGGCTGGTCCGCGTGCGTGGGCGATGACATCGAGCAGGTCTGCGGCGGTCTGAGAACTGAGAACGCACAACCGCGTCCCGACCGGATCCGTCTGCTTGTCGATCGTCCCGTCGCCCTCGACGTGCCAGGTGACTCCGTCGGTGGCCGGGGCACCGATCACGATGGTGGTACGCACTGCGTCGGTGGCTGGGTCGTCCGGGGATGGCTGGCTGGACACTCGGAGGGCGCGTGGTGGTGACAGGGGCCGCCCAGGGCCTGTGTCGGAATCTGGCGGTTTCGACTCTTCCAGTTCGTCGTCGGTTGAAAGGACGAGGCCTGGCAGTGTGCGGGCCGGGCGGGTCGCGGCCCCGAACAGGGTCGTGAAGTCAGCGTCGCTGATGATCACGTCAGGAGCAGCTCTCGTGCCGGTGGCCAGCAGGGAGGTGACGATCAATCCGCGGGCGGCGGCGTGCGCCCCGGGTCCGGTGAGGGTGACCGTGCCGGTGGGCAGTTGGTCGGACGCCAGCGGCCCCGGGTCGGCGTCGGTGAGTGGCTGTGCACGGGCGGCGATGAGTGTTGCTGTCTCGGGGGGTGGTGCTGCTGGCTGCCGGTGTCGGGTTGCTGGGTTGTAGGTCTGGCGGCGGCGTAGCCAGAACAGGCTGACCATCGCGGCGACGTCTCGGGCGACGGAGGCGGGTATCCATCCGCCGTCGGGCAGGTCGACGCCGCGGTTTTGGGCCGTACGGCCCGCGAAGTCGGCATCGTCGATCGGCTCTTCGGCGGAGTGGTCCGGGCTCTCAGCGGTGGCGGCTGCAGTTGGAGCGGTCTCCGTCGGCGCGGCATGCACGGCGGAGATGCCGAGCAGGGCGGTGCCGGCGAGGGACCCGGCGGTGGCCTGAGCCGGGGTTGGGAGAGGCAAGGTGCGGAGACGCCGCCCTACCCGGGCGGCGGTGCGCAGCCCGGCCCGAACGAGCAGAACGGTGACGAACAGCCACAACGCGGCGGCCGCCGCGCCGAGCACGAGCACGAGCACGGTCTCGGGTGGTGGCTGGTCGACCCACGCGCGGATGTCGCCGCCGCTGGGCCGTTGCCATGCTCTCCCGGTTGCCCAGGCGATGACGAGAGTCGGAGGTATCGCGACGACGGCCACAACGACCAGCGCGGTGCCGAGCCGGTGTATCCATCGCAGCATCAGGCTGTCACCGCGGTCCGGGTGGTACCGCCGCAGGTGCGCCGGCCGCAGGCACGAGCGAGCCACCGATGTGGCGGGTCATGATCCAGAGTCGTTGCGTCCACCAGAGCGCTACGGCGATGGCGTAGGTGATGGCCAGGGCGGTGATGGCGCCGCGCCCGACGATGAAAAACGCGAACAGGCCGAAGAACACGCACAGCGCGGCCCGGGCGAGCGGGTGGCGGGTCAAAGTGATCCCGACGGCGACCCCGATCAGGGAGGCCGCCAGCCGGGCCGTGACTTCGCGCAGACTGTGGGGGATGAGCGGGATGGGGCCTTGCCACCACACAGACAGCACCAGCATCCCGGCGGCGGCGAACAGCACCGACGCGTTCGGAAAGCCCAGCAGCATGTCTCCGCGAGCTGGTGCGGGTCGGCGGCGCAGGTACCAGGCGATGACCGCGCAGGCCACGGCTGCGGGCAGCATCGGCAGCAACGCCCACCGCAGTAGCTCGCCGGGTGGCAGGGCGAAGTAGAACGCGGCGGCCACGCCATACAGGGCGGCGGCGGCGAGCCCGCAGAGTATGGCCACCACGATTCCGGCGGACGGGTCGTTGCTCGGCTGCGCCGGGGCGGCAAGGGTTCGGGTGCGGGTGGCGGCGAGTCCGAGCATCGGCGCGGCGGCCAGGGCGGCGAGGAGGGCGAACAGGCTGGCGGTGCCGAGTTCGCCCCAGGCGGCGATGACGTAGTAGCCGTATCCCACCCGGATGCGAGGGTTGCCGTTGTGGAAGGTCGCGGAGAACACCATGTGGGCGTACAACACCAGTGAGGCCAGGCCCGGAATGAGGATCCCCCACAGCCGTCGCAGCGGTGGCGGCGCCTGCGCCGCAGCTGGCGTATCACCGGCCGCGACGGTGCTGCCGGCGTCGGCGGCACCCAGGACCGCCGCAAACCCGGGCTCGGTGATCGAGATGACCGGAACGCCGAGCCGGGTGCCGATCACGCTGGAGGCGGCCGGGGCGGCGGACGCGGCGCCGATGAGATAGACACCGGCCAACTGCCCGGTGGTCAGTTCGGCGGCGGCGACGGTCTTCTCGGCCAGATCCGCGGCGGCCTGGTAGACCGGTTCGGCGTGGTCTTCGACGATGCGGTTGTGCACGACCAGGGGCGGCTGCGGTACGGGCATCGGCACGCTGACGACGGTCTGTTGCGACAGCTGTTCCCGGGCGGCGCGCAGACTCGCCCTCACTTCCCATTGCTGCCCGGTGCCGAGCGCGATGCCGGCGGTGAGGGCGGCGGTGATGTGGTCGTCCAGGGCGGTGCCGCCGGCTTGGCCGTCGGTCATGGTGGCGAGGACTTCGAATCCGGTGGGGCCGCGGCGTAGCACGGTGGTCTCGCAGCCGGCGCCGAGATCGATGAACAGCAGGAACGCGCCGACCGGCCACTGCGCGCCGCCGGCCAGCAGGCGGGTGGCGGCAGCCACCGGCGCCTCCACCAGTTGTGGTTGTCCGAGGCCGGCGCGGTGCGCGACCTGCCGCAGCCAGGTGCGCCGACGCGGACCCCAGCCCGCCGGCACGACGAGCCGTACGTCGTCGGGCACCAGACCGGCCCGGCCGGCAGCAGCGGTGGCAACCTGAGTCAGGGTGGCCGCCGCCAGGTCGGCGACCGGCACGTCGTCGCCGTGCACGTGCACGGTGCCGGTGCCGTCCCCGGCCAGCGCCGCGAGCGGCGACGGCACGAATCCGTCCGGCACGGCGGCGGCCTGCCGCCATGCCGCGTCGCCGGTGGAGATGTCGCCGGTGGCGGCGAGGTGGACGGCGCTGGACAGGACCAGGCCGCCGTCGAGGGGCAGGGGTTCCCAGTGGCCGCCGGGCCAGGCCAGCACGGCCTGGGTGCAGGCCGTCCCGTAGTCGATCGCGAGGCGCGGCTGGTCCGGCTGCATGACGACTAAGTGAAACAGAAGATCACCGATGCGTCACTGTGGATAACTGTCCGAAGGTCTCCACACCGGACCCGCCGAACGCTGTTGACCTGCGGTTGTCAGTTGTGTGTGAGGTTTTGTAAGGCCGTGTGACATCGCCACCCCTCCCGTAGCCAGTGCGGCGGTCCTAGCGTCAAGTCCAATCCACACAGGCCGCCGTGCCGTGTCGCTGACATCGGCGATGCGGTCACCTGGCAGGCAGCGGCCGTTCGACGGGGGGTGACGCTGATGATCCGGTTGATCGCCGCGGCACGCGACTGGGTCACGTTGGTCGTCCTGGTGGCCGGTGTTCCCGCGTTCCTGGTCGCGGTCGCCGGGTCACCGGTGCCGCGGCGGATGCCCCCAGCAGCCGTGTGGATGTCGTGGGTGGACGACCCGTTGCAGCCGCCCTTCCTGCAGACCACGGCCGTGTTCGCCGGATGGCTGGTGTGGGCCGCTTACACGACACTGCTCGTCGCCGCGGCTAGGGCGCGGCTGCGCCGTGCCCGGCGGCGGTGGCGGCACGGTGCGGTGTGTCTGCCGCGGCCGGTGCAGACGCTGGCCGCCACGCTGCTCGGGGCTGCCGCGGTCACCTCGGCCGCCGCGCCCGCCGCCGCAGCGTTGCCAGCCGCCACTACCACCGGTGGGCCCGCCGACGGCGGGGCGGCAAACACCAGCCGTGATATCGCCGATGACAGTGCGAGCCGTCCCGCCGGTAGCCACATCCGCACGGACCCGGCCCGTACCGCTCGGCCGCATAGTTGTGTGGTCCGGCCGGGCGACACCCTGTCGGACCTGGCGCAACAGCACCTCAGCGACAGTGATCGGTGGCCGGACATCTTTGCTCTTAACCGCGGCACTCACTTCGACCGAGTGGGCGGCACCCTCACCAACCCCGACGTGATCTATCCGGGCTGGCGCCTGCGTCTCCCGACGGCTTCTGGCCACAGCCCGGGCAACGTCCCCGTCGAGCCGCCACCGGCGGATCTCCCGCCGGTGCCGCATGAGCCGCCCACCGAACCCCCAACGGCAGGACCGCCTGGCCCGGCCACAGGCCCAGCACCGGCGACGGCCCCCTCTGCAGACCGGCCCGGCCCGGCAATCACCAGCTCCGCAGTTCCCGACGACGGCGTCACCACCCCCCACGCCGACACCACGCCCCGCTCAACTCCCGAGCACAGCGCACCTGGACAGGACAACGACGGCGGGGTACGGCTGACCTCGGGAAGCTGGGTCGACGCGGGTATCGCCACCGCGATTGTCGCCGCCGCCGCACTGGTCTGGGCACACCGCCGCCGCCGCTACACCCGCTCGCCCCTCGCCACACCACACCTGCGCTGGCCCGACCTGCAGCCTCTGCCCGGCGTCGTCGGTCAGCTGCGCCGCCGCCTGCGCGGCGCGCCCGCCATCGAGGCAACCCCTCGCTCAGCCGTGCCCGCACGGCCGGCAGCGACCGACGCACCGACCGACGCACCGAGCGACAGCGACAGCGACAGCGACATCGGACTAGAACCAAGCGGACTCGAACCCGGCGACAGCCCGCCGACGGCCGGCCGGATGCAGCGCGATTCGGCACCGGCCGGGCGCGGTGCGGGTTTGCGGAGCTGGCCGGCGGCCGGCCTCGGCCTGACCGGACCTGGAGCGGCCGCAGCCGCCCGCGGCATGCTCATCGCCGCGCTCGCCGACAACGACAGCGACGACCCGCACAGCCGCACCCACGTCCTGCTCCCCGCCCCCACTGCAGCATTCCTGCTCGACACCATCCTGCTCCCGCGGACCCCGCGGCTCACCGTCACCGACGACCTGGACACCGCCCTGACGCTCCTCGAAACCCACCTGCTGCACCGCACCCGCCTTATCGACTGCCACGACGCCGACGACGTGCCTGCCCTACGCGCAGCGGGTGTGCTCGACGAGCCGGTCCCGCCGCTGCTGCTCCTGGCCGCCCCGGACGACCGCGAACGCCGCCGCATCACCGCCCTGCTCAGCCACGGACACCGCCTCGGCATCCGCGGCGTCCTGCACGGTCCGTGGCCCGGCGGCACCACCCTCGACGTCGCCGCCGACGGCACCACCCACCCCGACCCTGACGATGACGATGACGATGACGATGACGATGACGATGACGATGACGATGACGATGACGGTGGCGCCGGTGACGCGGCCGTGGAGGGCGGCAAAGGTGGTCAGGTCACCGTCCTCGACACCGCCGAGACTGTGGCGCTGCTAGCCGTGCTCACCGAGTCCCACACCGGTCTCCCGCCGTCAACGTCCACGCGCGACGATCCCGCCCGCTTGCTCCGCGGCGACCGGCGACTCACCCCGGACGGCGACATCGCGACGGAGGACCGGCCGCTCACCGTGCGTGCCGAGCACCCCAGCGGCTCGCCCTACATCGTGCGGTTGAGCCCGCCCGTGCCGTCGCCCGGCCAGATCGACGGAGAAACCCTCGACATTGCCGCCGCGACTGCGGCCGCAGCACATCTCGACCCTCTGACGGCCGGCGACACGGCCACGCCGGCGGCGCCGGCCGGTGGCGGGCCCGCCACCGCGCAGCCGGACGACCAGCCCGGACATTCGCCTGAACACCCGCCCGCCCGCGTGATGATCACGGTGCTCGGCACCCCGGCGATCCACCCTGCCGACCCGAACCGGCACCCGAGAAAGAAAAGTATCGAGCTCCTCACCTATCTGGCAGTGCACGACGGCGCCGCGGCCGCCGACGCCATCCTCGACGACCTGCTACCCGACGCCCCAGCCAGCAAAGCACCCGGCCGGCTCTACACCTACGTCTCCGACCTGCGCAACGTACTCAAGCGCACGGCCGGGCCCCGTAGCTTCCTCACCCACCCCGACCACCGATACGTCCTCAACCCAGACACCGTCGACGTCGACCTGTGGCGCATGCGGACCGCGATCCGCGACGCCACCCGCGCCACCAACCCCGCCGACCGGATCACCGCGCTGCGCCGCGCCACCGACGCCTACACCGCAGACTTCGCCGACGGCGTCGACTACGAATGGGCCGAGCCCTACCGCGAAACCATCCGCCGCCAAGCCCTCGACGCGTTCCTCGCCCTCGCCGACGAACTCGCAGGCCGCCCCGCCGAGCAGATCGCCGTGCTCGACACCGCCATCCGGCTCAACCCTTACACCGAAGAGCTCTACCAACACGCCATGCGCGCGCACGCCGCGGCCGGCGACATCAACGCCGTGCGCCACCTGCGCCGCGCACTCACCCGAGCCCTCGAGGAGATTGACGCTGAACCTCGCGACGACACCCTCGCCCTCGCCGACGAACTCGTCAGCCAGACACGACGGGTGACGCGGTCACCGTCTCGTCCCTCCGCAGAAGGGACCGCCGCATGACCCCCGCGACCGCCCCCACCCCCGCCCAGCAGGGCAACGACGAGCACGACATGCCACTGCGCCGGCTCCGATGGGCGGTCCGCGCCGTCCTCGTCCTCGGCGTCACCGCCTCCATCGCTGCGAACGTCCTGCACGCACTGCCCAATCTCATCAGCCAGCTCATCGCCGCATGGCCGCCCCTCGCGCTGCTGCTCACCGTCGAACTGATCTCCCGCGTCCCCACCCACCGCCGCGACCTCGCCGCCCTCCGACTGATCGCCACCGCCATCATCGCCGGCATCGCCGCCTGGGTGTCCTACTGGCACATGGCGGGCGTCGCCGCCCGCTACGGCGAAACCGGAGCCGCCGCCTCCTACTTGCTACCGCTCTCGGTCGACGGTCTCGTCGTGGTCGCCAGCATCAGCCTCGTCGAGATTTCCGGTCGCATTCAGCTCGCCGAGCCACAAGCCACCACCTCAAGCATTCGTGCGCCCAGCCAGCCGAGTTCGGCGGCTCCTCCGGCGAGCCCCGTACCGACCCCATCTCCCAGCCACGGCGAACCCGCCACCGGTCCTGGCCTGACCGCGCGGCCCGCAGGCGTGCCCTCGTCGGCCCTGCCATTTGGCCAGCCCGCCCAGAAGCATCCCGCCGAGGGCAACGCCACGGCAACACGTCCGACGCCGCAGCGTCGACGCGCGCCGACGGGTGGCACTGATGCCAGACTCCACCTCAGCCCCGCCGCGTCCCGTGGGACGGCGACCGGGCAGCGACCGGCTGACACGGACGACAGACGCCTGCAGTCGCGCACCGCGGCGGCGGTTGCCGCCTGGCATCGGCGTGATCCTTCGCTGCACCCAGCTGAGATCGCACAGCGGATCGGCCGGTCCGAACGGACCGTGCGCCGCTACTGGCCGCCTGAACCAGCGACGAGCCACAGCCATCCCGTCGGGGACATTGCTTGATGTTGTGGATTCCCTGTCAGCCGAACACCACTGCGTCCGGTGTCTCCTGCCCCGCCTTCCTAGACAAGTTTCGCGCCTGTTGCCAGTCGAGGCCAATACACCGAGGCGTCTTGAGGAGGCACAGAGCTTGCATCGGCGCGGCGGGGTCGCTGCTCGCGCCGGCGGCCTTCAACACATCGCTAGCAAGAAGCGCCGGGGTGATTATCTACCCCGCCAAGCCGACGGCCGTGAGGTCGGGGTGACCTGGCATGGACTGGCCGGGTGCCGTGCTCACGACTCTGTTGTATGCACCAGATCCCCGTGGCGTTTCCTTAATCCGACGTCGTCGTGGCCGATGAACGATGGAGTTAGCTTTGTGCGACAGGCGCCATACGCGCTACTAGAAGCTGAAGGCGAGTGGGAGCATGGCCCTGGAAATCCACAACTCAGGTCGTCGGTTCCGCGCTCCGACCGAGGACGAATGGCACGAAATCTGGCTGGCTCACCCCGCAGAGGAGCCGGGCTTCACCCAGGAGCAATCTTCGCGCACCTACACGAGCCGCGGGCTGGACGCGCGGAACGCAAGGTTGGCAGGAACGCGAGGCATCGTCTCGCTCGTTGGTCCAGACAGCCGAATCCGAGGAGGCGGCAAGGGCAGGACGATCGATCTTGTCCGGAGCTGGACGGACGACCTGCAGAACCGGCCGTTTGAACTCGCCCAGGCTCAGATCATGGATGATCTGCCGCGCGGTCGGCAGCGTCGCCTTGCCATGCTGGCCATTCGGCAAGGCCAGTCGCCATTCCGACGGCAGTTGATCACAGCGTACCGAGGCCGGTGCGCCATCAGTGACTGCGATGTGGAGGAAGTGCTTCAAGCGGCCCACATTGAGCCATACGATGGCCCAGCCACCAACAAGACCAGCAACGGACTGCTCCTTCGAGCCGACCTGCACAACCTCTTCGACGCTAGCCTCCTCTGGATCGAATCCGGCTACCGCGTCCGGATCGCGGCCCAGCTCCGCGGCGGCCACTACGACGAGTTTGATGGCCGGCGACTGAGTCTGCCTGACAGGCCCTCCGATCAGCCGAGCGTGGCCGCGTTAATAGCAAGGCGCCGGTTCGGCAGCGTCGCCGCGTAGTGCGGTGACTGTGCTTCCGCACCGACAGATCGACGAGATGGCGAGTTCTTGAGGGCCTCAGATACGGCGGTCGATCCAATGTCGACGGTCAAGTGGCGAGCACGGAGGTTCACGAATTGGAACCGGCCGGAGCGGATCCGCCGTCCGCTCCAGCCGGTTCTGCCCGGGTACGGACTGGTCAGTAGCCGAAGGAGAACTCGGCGCCGATGAGGCGGGGGTCGCTGCAGTCGGTGACGGTGACGTCGTACCAGCTGTCGCCGTCGCATCGGCCGGTGCCGGTGTACTGGATGATGTGGTCGTCGGCCCATTGGTCGTAGGCGTCGGCATCTGCTGCGTCCGGTGGCGCCGGGACGACCACGTCAGTCACGGTGGTGACCTCGGTCGGGTAGAGCTCGTAGGTGTTGACGATCGACAGGCTGATGGTGATCGTGTCGCACGGCTGGTCTGCTGTCGTGTCGGGCATGTAGTTGACTCCGTTGGTTTGTCAGCGCCGCAACGGCGCGGGTATGTGGCCGCCCGCCTGCGCTCAGCGAGGCGTCGAGGGCCGTTGACGAGATCGTGGATGCGTTCGCGGTCAGCGAGTCCGCCTCATCGAGGTCCAGAAAAGTCCACCTTGGTGGTGTGTCTCGCGATCGTGGACACGCTGCTGCCGGCGGCTGATCCGGGCGTCGAGTTCGCGGACCTCAGCCGGCGCCGCGTCGGGGTCATTGCCGGTGTCCGTTCGTGCAGTCACCGGTGCGCCGCTCGACGACGGCGCCGGCGTTGCCGGGCTCGGCCGATGCAGCTCGAGCACGGTCGTGATCCGACCTCGTGGTTTCGTCCTGTTGATGAAGGGACTGGACGGCCTCGTTCGGGCGAGGACGTCAAGGGTGGTTGGCCAGGGCGGCAGTGGCGGCTCGGGCGATGAGCCGCGCAGAGTGGCTCGGGTCGGTGAGGGTGACCTGTTGGCCGCCGGCCAACGGGGTGGAACCGGGTGGGGCCGGCCACAGCAGGGCGCATCCGGTGCGCAGGAGCCGGTCGAGGCGTTGCTGACCGCCGGTGGTGTCCTGGTCGGTGAATTCGCCGTCACTGACCACGACGAGCAGCCGGGCTCCGGCGCGCGGGTTGGCCAGGTCGAGGGCGCCGTCGAGGGCGTCGACGGCGAGGGGGAACCCGGCGGTGTTGTTCTCTCTGTCGAACAGCCGGACCTGTGCGGGTGGTTGTCCGGGGCGGGTGATGGCGGTGACGTACGCGCCGAAGGTGATGGTGGCGCTGGTCCCACCGGCCCAGGCGGTGGCCTGCGCGGTGATCCACGCGGCGGAGGCGATCGGGTCGGCGAATGACGACACCGAGGGGGAGACGTCGACGCAGATGCCGACATGGACGGGCGGGTGCGGGTGGCGGCGGCGTTCGGTGCGCCGCCACGGCTGGGCGGTGGGCTCCTGCCCGGCGGCGCGTTGCGCGTCAGCGCTCATCGCCGCGCGGGCACGTAACCGTCCGGGTGGGGCCGGCGCGTCGACGACGGTGTCGGTCGGTTCCCGGTAGGCCGCCGCGCGTAAGGCCCGGGCGAGCTCGCGGGCCGCGGCCCGCGCGGCGTCGGTGGCCGCCCGGGTGCGCGGGTTCGGCCGCGCTCGGCGCACAGCTCGTCCGTTGCCGCGCACGGCGGTGTTGCCGAACACGGCGGCCGCTGCGGCGCCGGCCTGGTTCTGCGCCCGGGCCTCGGCGGCGCGGGCGGCGGCTTTCTGCTGTGCGCGCTGCGCGGCGTCGGCTTGTGCCCGGGCGTGTTCCTGGTCGTGAACGGCGACTGTGCCCGCGACCTGGCCGGCTGCTCGGCGCAGCACACCGCCGCCGGCGGGTCTGCCGGTGGTGCTGCCGGCGGGGGTGCCGGCTGTGCCGGTGTCGGCGCCGCCCGGTGGTTGCCGGGGTGGCAGGGTGGTGTTGTCCGGGTCGATGCCGAGGACCGCGCACCAGCGGCGGCCGAGTTCGAGCATGCCGTCGGTGTCGCAGTCGCCGGTGCGGTGGGCCAGCTGCCAGATCTCGGTGAGCTGGTCGAGGGTGGTGGCGCCGAGAATATTTGTGACGGCGTCGCGGACCGGCTGGACTTCGTCGGAGTCGAGGATCCCGGCGTCGGCGCGGCCGAGGATCAGGGCGGCGGTGCCGGCGGCGGCCCACCGGTCGTCGGTGGGCGGGATGTCGCGGAGCAGGATGGTGGTGGACGCGGCGCGCAGCCAGCGCCGGTCGCCGGGCCGACGCCCGATCTGGGCGGTCTCGATGCGGGATTCCTCGAGGATGGTGGCGGCTTCCGCGGCAGCTGATGATCCGGTGCCGAAGTCCCAGCAGGTGTGCCGGCCGTGGGCAGCTTCGTGCACGAGCAGCGCCACAACACGGGGATGTGCTCGCGCAGGTCGGGGTCGTCGCAGTCGAGCCCGGCCAGGGGTGTGTCGAGGTGGGTGCCGTCGATCTCGACGCAGGCCTGTTCGCGGATCAGGCAGGCCGGGGCGCCGTGCCCGGCGCCGGGTTCGCAGACCACGATCAGGTCGTCGCGGCCGGCCACCGGGGCGATCTGTTCGGTCAGCGCGGCCGACAGCCGCAGCCAGCCCGGATCGGCCGGTGCGGTGACGGCGGGTGCGTGCGGGTCGGGGTTGAGATGCTTCCCGCTGTTCCCGCCCGGGAGAGGGGCGGGGGCAGAGGCGGGGTTGGGTGTGGGTGTGGGTGTGGTCATCGTCGTCACCGGCCCGGTCACAGCTGCTTGCCGAGGGCGAGCGCGTCCAGCGTGCCGGACCCGAAGGTCTGCTTGACGGCTTTGGCCACGGCGTCGCGATCCTCGATCGGCGCGGCGCCGAGCAGGTTCGCCACGGCGGTGTCGACGTCGAGCACGGTGGTGATCTGTTTGAAGGCGAGCAGCTCGCGCAGCTGCGGTGCCCAGCCGATGTCACCGGAGTCGTATCGGGTGGCGAGGTTGCGGGCGGCGCGGACCATCCTGGCGTCGACGCCGAGCGCGGCGGCCAGGTCGTAGTCGGTGGACACCTTGATCTGCGCCGAGAACCGCGACGACAGGGCCTCGGTGAGGACAGCGCCGTGCACGCCGGGGTTGTGCCCGGCGACCACGTAGAAGCCGGGGGCGGCGGTGACCACCCGGCCGCCGGCGGCTTTGATGATGATCTGCCGGCGGCCGTCCATCGCCGGGTACACCACGGCAAGGACCTTGGGGGCGATCAGGGTGGCGTCGTCGATGAACAGCACCCCACCGGCCTGCATGGCTTGCGGCAGCGGGCCGGGTACGAACTCGTAGCCGCCGCCGTCGCCCGGGACGTAGTCGCCGGCGATGTCGCCGACGGTGGTGTCGCCGTCGCCGGGGACGGTGTACAGCTCGTCGCCGAACGCGGCCTCGATCAGAGCTGTCTTGCCGGTGCCGGGCGGCCCGTACAGCAGTACCGGCACGTCGGCGGTGCGCAGATCGCGCAGCACGTCGACGTCGGTGCGCTTGGCCAGCCGGCGTGGGTAGTACAGCTGTCCGTTGGGCCGCCGCACCGCCCCGGTGGTCCTTGTCGGCTTGGACGGCGCCGCCGGAGCAGCTGCCGCGACGGGCGTGGTGGTCGGGGAGATCGGCACCGAGACCGTCGCGGTAGTGCGGCTGGTCGGTTGGGGTGCGGCGACCGGCGGGACCGGTGCTGGGCCTGGCCTGTTCTGGTGTTCGGCCAGCCCGGCGGTGGTGACGGTGAACTGAGTCGTCACGCGGGTGGCGTGGCCGAGGTCGACCAGCCGGTCGCAGGCTTGGCCGACCGCGCCGGTGGAGCGGCCGTGTAGCAGTCGGGCGATCTCCCCGACGGTGAACGCGGTGCCGGTGTGGGCGGCCAGCACGGCCAGTACCTGGGCTTGCAGTTCGCCGGGGCGCAGCCGGGGCAGTCCGGTGACCGGGTTGATCTGGCTGGCGGCCGGTGTGGTCATCGCCGGTGACCGGCCCTCGGCTGCCAGGTTGGTGGCCGAACCGGTGGCAGTGGCCGTGCGGTCCGTCCCCGGTGGGGCCGGCACGGCGGGGATACCGGTGGGGATGCCGGCGGGGGCATCGTCTGGGGTGGCGGGGTTGGTAGCGGGGTGCGCGTCACTGTTCATCAGGGTTCCTCCAAGAAAGCAGGGAGGTGGCCCCTGACCGCGTCCGGCAGGGGCCACCTCAAGGGGCAAGGTGGCGGCCTGCCGAAGCCGGGTCGACCGCAGTGCGGTGGAACCCAGCCGGCGGGCTGCCGGATGCGACGCACCAGGGTGAGGCGTCGCAGGGCGTGACTGATGGGTCGGAGAAGCGGTTGCCCGTGGGGTCTCCGACGGCCGAGTGGGGCCGGATCAGGTGTTAGGCGCTTCCGGAGCCCGCAACGTGCTGGGATGTATCACGGCTGAGCTCTCGCCGTTGACTGCGATGCGGGTGCCGGGTACCGCCGACCAGCCGTTCCCGGTCCAGATCTCGAATGTCAGGGTCGCGGGCCGGGTGAGTGTGCGGCCGAGGTCCAGTAGTTCCCTGAGGTCGGCCGGGATCGGTGCGAGAGTGTGCAGGGTGTGGATGCGGCCGGTGTCGTCGACGAGCCGCAGCAGGGTGGCGCCGCTGGCGTCGGCGAGCGTCACGGCTCGGTCCAGGTGGTACTCGTCGGCCAGGGCCTGGAGCAGGCGTGCGGTGGTGACCGGCCGGCCCTGATAGCGGCAGCGGGACAGGTAGTCGCGCAGACCGTCGTGTGAGGTGGCCGCATCGGGCGGGTCGAGCGTGACCGCGGCGGTCACGTCGGCGGTCCAGGTGCCGGTCTCGTCGCCGGTCTCGTCGCGGATGACTGTGGCGACCGGCTCGCCGTCGAGCGTCAGAGCCGCCGTGAACGCTGCACGACCGCCGCCACCACCTTCTTCGCCGTCGGTGGCGGCGGTGTGGTGCGGCCGCGTGTCGCTGAGCTGCAGCCGGGTGTGCGGTACCCGGATGCCGGTGGTGTGGCGCAGTACCTCGAATTGCTGCTGGTCGCCGGGATCGGGCAGGTCACCGACGATGCGGTCGCACCGGTACGGGTCGACCGCCATCCAGCACCAGTTCCAGCCCATCACCACGTACCGGCCGTCGACGTCCGGGGTGAAGTGTTCGATCGCCTCGGGGTCGCCGGACAGGGCGCGCTGGTCGGCGATGATGACGTCGCCGTCGAAGCGCAGGTCGGCCAGGTAGGTGTTGACCCGCTCGTCCAGCTCCGGCTCCGGTATCCCGCCGGCCTGAAGCCAGGTGCGGGTCTGCCGGCGGTGGTGCTGCTGGTCGGCCACGATCGCCTCAGCCACCGGCCGGGTGCAGGAGAACACGGCCCAGCCGTTCCACCGGTCGACCAGGATGCCGGCGAATGCCACGTCGATGCGGTCCCCGTCGATCCGATCACCGTCGGCGCTGTCGGTCCAGGACCAGTCGCCGGCGAACACGCCGACGCTGCCGATGCGGATCCGGTCGGGGTGCAGGTGGGACACGTCGCGGCCGGTCGGGCTGGACGCCGCCCGGCACAGCTGTCCGACACGGTCGAATGCGGCGGTGTGGAAGGCGTCGCGGTAGGCGCCGATCGCGGCGTCCCGCCGGTGGCCGTCCAGCCCCGCCCACGCCGGGCCCGCGTCGCCGACAGCCGCGGTGTACAGGTCCCTGTCGGCGGATGTGTCCGTCTGCCGATCGGACGGGTCGAGGCGGGGCAAGGTGTCCAGCAGGGCCGGGTCGCCGTCGGCGATGCCGGCCAGGATCCGCCGGGCGGTGGCCCGGGTGTCGCCGTCTGCCCGGCCGGCCCGGCCGCCGACGGTGTGCTGCGCCCACCAGTCCGCCGCAGTGCGCCCGGCCTGCGTGCCGGCGGCGCGCAGCTGCGCCAGGGTGCTCGCCCACGGGCCGTCGTCCGCGGCTCGGACGGCGGTGGCTGTGGGCAGGGGCCGGATGCGGTCGCCGGCATCCAGGCACATCGCCAGTGTGGAGCCGTTGTCCCAGCTGATGTAGACGGTGGCCTGGACCTGGCGTTGCACGGTGCCGGTGTCCCCGGGCCGTAGGTGCGTGTAGGGGTCATCGGTGTGGACCAGGGCGATGCGCTGCCCGGGCTGATAGACGGTCATGATCTTTCCTTCCGTTGGACGGTTCGCGGTGGTGAGCCAGCGCCCCGGGATCAGGTGGCGCACGACGCTGGCGGGCGGGTCATCGGTCGGAGACGCCGAGCGGGGCGCTGACCGATGCCATGAACGTGACCGGGTCGACCGCTGTCTGTGGACTGTGGTCGCCGAGGTGAACTTCGAAGTGCAGGTGCGGGCCGGAGGAATGCCCGCTGCTGCCGACGAGGCCGATGACGTCACCGGCGTTGACGTGCTGGCCGACCTGGACGGATGGCTGGACCAGCTGGTGGCAGTAGCGGGTGACGATCCCGCCGTCGTGATCGAGGTCGACGTACCAGCCGCAGCCGGCCGTCCAGTGCGGGTCGCCGTCGCGGTCGCAGCCCCAGTCGGTGCCGGTGCGCACGTCGGTTGCGTTGCACCGCATTCGGCTCACCGTGCCGGCCGCGGCGGCGTGGATCGGGGTGCCCTTGGCGGCGATCAGGTCGACGCCGTCATGCCCGGGCCGGTCGGCGGTGCGGAACCCGGATCCGACGTCGCCGTGCACCGGCGGGGTCCAGCCCTGCGCGCTGGCCGCTGCAGCGCAGGTGCCGTGTCCGGTCGTGACGCCGGACAGGGCGGTGACCAGCTGGGCGGCGTCGGGCTCCCATTTCGCATACGCGGTCGGGTAGGCGCTGTTCTGGACGTGCTGGGCGGCGTCGGTGAGCGGCATCGCCTGCCAGCCGTCGACGGTCAGCAGTTTGCGGTAGAAGACGGTTGCCGCGTAGTGCGGGTCGTTCAGTTGTGCCGGGGTGCCCCAGCCTTGCGAGGGTCGTTGCTGGAACAGCCCGACCGAGTCGTCCAGGCCTCCGGTTAGGTTGATCAGCTGGGACTCCTGCATCGCGGTGGCGATGGCGATGACCCAGCCGTGCGGGGGCACCCGCAGGCTGTGGCCCGCGGTGATGATGGCGGCGGCGTTGCGGGTCTGCTCGGCGTTCCACCGGCCGATCGGGCCGCTGCCGGAGGGTGTTCCTCGACTGGCCGGGGAGGCGGGCCGGACGCTGCCAGCCGTGGCAGGGGCGCAGCCGGCGCCGGCC
>NZ_JBFAZH010000009.1:0-27388 GCF_040681735.1 Actinoplanes sp. NPDC051633
CGTACCCCTCCGCGGCCTGCCCGCAGTAGTGCAGCGCGGTGTCGAACTGACCCATCTCCCGCAGCGCGTTGCCGAAGCTCATGCCGGTCGCCAGGGTCAGCTCGCGGCGCTCGCCCATCTGGTGCAGGCAGGCCTGATAGCAGACCCCGAGCTGCTCGACGGCCGGGACGAGATGCCCGAGCCGGCGGAACGCGACGGCCGTCATCCGGCGGGCCCGTTGCAGTTCGCGCCCCGACTCCTCCGCCAGCAGCTGAGCCAGCAGGTCCACCAGGTCCTCGTACCGGCCCAGCCCGTACAGGTCCTCGGCCAGCGCGTTGGTCAGCCGGGACTGGCGCCGGTCGTCGCCGCTGCGGTCACCGCGGAGCCGATCGAGCCCGGCCCGGTCGTCCTCGGCCGCCTCGAGGTACCGGCCGAGGAAGCGCCGGCTCACCGACAGGTTGTAGTGGCTCGCCAGACACCGGAGGTCGTCGCGCTGCAACGCGGCCAGGTGCAGCAGATTGGTCGCCTCGTCGTGCTCGTACGCCTCCTGGAACCGCCCGGCGATGCGCAGGTCGTGACCCCGGCTGCGGGCCAGGTCGAGCGCGATCGCGTCGTCGGACGAGTAGACCGGGTCGGCGGTGATCAGCGTCATCGCCTCCTCCGTGAGGCGGTACGCGTCAGCGTACGAGCCATCGGCGCGCAGGGCGTTCGCGAGGTCCCGCTTGATCTGCAGGACGAGCTCGTCGGTCGGCGCCAGGGCGCTCTGCCGGGACAGGGCGGCCTCGGCCTCGCGGCCCAGTCGCTGCGCCGCCTCGAGGTCGCCGATCAGGAAGAGGAAGCGGATCTGGTTGTGCACGGTCCGGTAGGCGGACGGGCGGAACCACTCGACCAGCCCGGCGGGGCGCACGTGGGGCATGATCGCCTGGTGCTGGACGCCTTTGCGGCGGTCGTCCGGCCGGCCGGGGTCCGCGAGCACGAGGATCTCCACCACGTCGCGGCGGTTGACCTCGCCACGGGACGCGGGCACCAGCTCGCGCAGCACCAGCCGCACGAACGCCGGGATCTCGATCCACTCGCCGGCGGCCTCGCGGCGGGCCAGGCCGGCGGCGGCCAGCATGTCCAGGGCACGCTTGAGCCCGCCGGCGTTGCCGAGAACCCGGCGGACGCCGGCCGAGACGTCGCCGCCCGCACCGCCCTGCAGCATCCAGAGCCGCACCGGGTCGGGCCCGAAGCCGAGCAGAAGGGTGAGCAGCGGCGGCAGGTCGGGGTCCCCGATCACCCTGTCCCGCAGGCTCGATCGGACGGTCTCGACCGCCTCGGGTGGCGGGCCCGCGGGATCGGTCAGGACACGGTTCGCCGGGTCGGCGAGCCGGTCGGCCAGGCCGGTCCAGGACGACGCCACCCGCCCGGGGTGAAGGTGGCAGGCCGCCACCAGGCCGAGCGGTGACCGGCCGGCCACGGCGACGAGGCGGGCCACCTCCGGCGCCGTGATGCCCGGGTCGTGTTTTCGCAGGAGCTGGGCGCACTCGCTGTCGTCGAGATCGGGAACCTCGAACCCGTCGTGCCGGCTCTCCCGAGCCCACCCGGCGTTACGGGTGGTGACGATGACACTTCCACCACGGGTACGGATCATCGTCCGGATGTCCCCGCTGACCACGCCGTCGAAGACGATCAGATACGGCCCGGACTGCTCGAGCAGATCGAAGAGCTGATCGACCGAGCGCCGCTGCGTGTCGGCGGCGGCGACGCCCAGCCGCTGCGCGAGCAGGGAGAGCGAGTCGCGGGCCTGATCCACATTGTCCGCCCGCACCCACCAGGTGATCGTGTAGTCACCGCGATGGGTCCGGACGTATTCGGCGGCCAGTTGCGTCTTGCCGGCGCCGATCGGGCCATAAAGGATCAACGGCGTTCCGGGCGACCGCGCGAGGCGGTCCTTGATCTCGTCGAGAACGCTCTCCCGGCCGGCGAACAGCCGCGATCGCTCGGGGAGTGTACCGTGCACCCACGGCTCGACCGGCTCCGCCGGAGGCTGCGGCAACGCCACCGTGGCGCCGGGCGCGATCACCGGCAGCGGTGTGGTGGAGGAACGGACGATCTGCGGGCGTACGCCCACGTCGGGCGGCATCTGCTGCGCCGTTCCGAACGACTCCGCGCGCAGCCAGAGGGAGTTGAACTCGACGAGCTGCCGGCGATAGTCCACCTGCTGCTCCGACATGCGGCAGAGCACCACGATGATCGACCGGAGCTTTGCCCAGCTCGGCACCGACCGGCCGCGCAGGGTCGAGTTGATCGTCTCGTGGGAAACGCTTTCCAGCTCCGCGGAAGTGTCGTCGTTGATGCGTTTGCTGATGATCCGGGTGGCCGGTTTCCCGGCCTGGCCGTACAGGGTGTGCAGCCGCATCACGAGGTCGCGTCGAGGGCCCGCCGGCACCGCGTCCGGGCCTGGCAACGCGATGGGCACTAAGCACGCTCCGAGCCGCTTCGCAGATCCACGAGGTCAGACCACTAAGGATCGCATGCGGTCACCGGCCGAACAACCGAACGCACATCAGCCCACCGGGTGGTGCGTCCGTCCGGTGGCGGCAGATCCTGTCAGGCCGCGTACGAAACGTCGGACAGTGTTGTCAGACCAAAGCCATAAGTGTCAGGTAATCCCCGCGCGGAGGCGATGCGGAGCAATCCTTCAATCGGCCCCGAAGCCCATCCGGCCAATGCCGAGGAGAGCCTCCCGTGCTTGACTACATCGACCCCACGACGATTGCGATCGCCGTTCTCATCTGGCCCGCCACGAAATCTGTTGTCGTGATGGGCGCGGCCGCCGTGAGCATGTGGTCTCGCGACGAACGCCGCCGCCGGGCCGCGGAACGAATTGTCGCCGCCCTCGCAAACTCGGACGGCGGCGCCTCCGGCGAATCGCCGGAATGAGAGCGCGTCGAATACGAACGGAGGGGCTCGACCAAAAGGTCGAACCCCTCCGCTGCTCGTTCCCATCAGGCGGGAACGTCACTCATTCAGCTGCAGCCGGACGTCGAGCCGCAGCCCTCGCAGACGTAGCAGCTGCCCGCCGGGCGCATCTTCGTGCCGCAGGTGAAGCAGAGCGGCGCGTCGGCCGAGTGACCCAGCACCACCTCGAGCAGCTCGGTCGACGAGTGCGCCTCCTTCACCGGCTCCTCCTGGGCCTTCGGGGCCTCCGCCTGCGGTGCGGTCGCGGCGCCGACCGGGGCCGACACCGGCGCGGACTGCGCCATCGTCGTCAGGTCCGCCGCGGCCGCGGCCTCGGCCGCCGCCTCCGCCTGGATCTGCGCGGCCCGCTCCTTCGCCGTGAAGATGCCCAGCTCGGCGCGGGTGTCGTACGGCAGGAAGTCCAGGGCCAGGCGGCGGAAGATGTAGTCCATCACCGACGCCGCCATGCGGATGTCCGGGTCGTCGGTCATGCCGGCCGGCTCGAAGCGCATGTTGGTGAACTTGCTGACGAAGGTCTCCAGCGGCACCCCGTACTGCAGACCGATCGAGATGGCCACCGAGAAGGCGTCCATCACGCCGGCCAGTGTCGAGCCCTGCTTCGACATCTTCAGGAAGACCTCACCGAGGCCGTCGTCCGGGTAGGACGACGCGGTCAGGTAACCCTCGGCGCCGCCGACCGAGAACGACACCGTCTCGGACGGGCGCTTCTTCGGCAGCCGCTTGCGGACCGGGCGGTACTCGATCACCTTCTCGACGACCTTCTCGACCTCGGCGGACGGCGCCGGAGCCGAGGTGGTGGAGCCCTTGCCCGCGGACAGCGGCTGCCCCACCTTGCAGTTGTCGCGGTAGATCGCGAGCGCCTTGAGGCCCAGCTTCCAGCCCTGGAAGTGGATCTCCTCGATCTCCTCGATCGTCGCCGTCTCCGGCATGTTGACGGTCTTGGAGATCGCGCCGGACAGGAACGGCTGCGCCGCCGCCATCATCCGCACGTGCCCCATCGGGGCGATGGACCGCTCGCCCATCGCGCAGTCGAAGACGCTGTAGTGCTCGGGCTTGAGGCCCGGCGCGTCCACCACGTGGCCGTGGTCGGCGATGTGCTCGACGATCGCCTCGACCTGCTCCTCGGGGTAGCCTAGGCTGCGCAGCGCACGCGGGACCGTCTGGTTGACGATCTGCATCGAGCCGCCGCCGACCAGCTTCTTGAACTTGACCAGGGCCAGGTCGGGCTCGATGCCGGTGGTGTCGCAGTCCATCATCAGGCCGATGGTGCCGGTGGGCGCGAGCACGGAGGCCTGCGCGTTGCGCCAGCCGGTCTTCTCGCCGAGCTTGTTGCCCTCCTGCCACTGCTTCGTGGACTCGCGGACGATCTCGGTCGCGACGGTGCCCTGGGGGCGGATCGCGTCGTTGGCCGCCGCGTGCTTGCGCATCACGCGCTGGTGCGCCTCGGCGTTGCGGGCATAGCCCTCGTACGCGCCCACCACGCCGGCCAGCTCGGCCGAGCGACGGTACGCCGTGCCGGTCATCAGCGAGGTGATCGCCGCGGCGACACCCCGGCCGGACTCCGAGTCGTACGGGTGGCCGGTGGCCATCAGCAGGGCGCCCAGGTTGGCGTACCCGATGCCCAGCTGGCGGTAGGCCCGCGTGGTCTCACCGATCCGCTTGGTCGGGAAGTCGGCGAAGCAGATCGAGATGTCCATCGCGGTGATGATGAACTCGACGCTCTTGACGAATTTCTGCACCTCGAAGCCGCCGTCGGGCTTGAGGAACTTCATCAGGTTGAGCGAGGCGAGGTTGCAGGAGGAGTCGTCCAGCGACATGTACTCCGAGCACGGGTTCGAGGCGGTGATCCGCCCGGTCTCCGGGTTGGTGTGCCAGTCGTTGATGGTGTCGTCGTACTGCAGGCCCGGGTCGGCGCACTCCCACGCGGCCTGGGCGATGTCGCGGAACAGCTTCTTGGCGTCGATCGTGTCGATCACCTCGCCGTGCAGCCGGCCGCGCAGCTCGAAGGTCGTGCCCTCCTCGACCGCGCGCATGAACTCGTCGCTGACCCGCACCGAGTTGTTGGCGTTCTGATACTGCACGCTGACGATGTCGGACCCGCCCAGGTCCATGTCGAAGCCCGCGTCACGCAGGGCGCGGATCTTGTTCTCCTCGCGCGCCTTGGTGAACACGAACTCCTCGATGTCGGGGTGGTCGACGTCGAGGATCACCATTTTGGCCGCGCGCCGGGTGGCGCCGCCGGACTTGATGGTGCCCGCGCTGGCGTCCGCGCCGCGCATGAAGCTGACCGGGCCGCTGGCCGTGCCGCCGGAGGACAGCAGCTCGCGCGACGACCGGATCCGGGAGAGGTTGACGCCGGAGCCGGACCCGCCCTTGAAGATCAGGCCCTCCTCCTTGTACCAGTCGAGGATCGAGTCCATCGAGTCGTCGACCGAGAGGATGAAGCAGGCGCTGACCTGCTGCGGCGACGCGGTGCCGACGTTGAACCAGACCGGTGAGTTGAAGCTGAACACCTGGTGCAGCAGCATCCAGGTCAGCTCGTGGTCGAACAGCTCGGCGTCCGCCTTGGTGGCGAAGTAGCCGTGCTTCTCACCCGCCGCGCGGTACGTGCCGACCACGCGGTCGATGAGCTGCTTGAGCGACCACTCGCGCTGCTCGGTACCCACCGCGCCGCGGAAGTACTTGGTGGTCACGATGTTCGCCGCGTTGACGCTCCAGGACTGCGGGAACTCCACGCCGCGCTGCTCGAAGTTGATCGAGCCGTCCCGCCAGTTCGTCATGACGACGTCGCGGCGCTCCCACTCGACCTCGTCGTACGGGTGAACGCCCTCGGTCGTCCAGACCCGCTCGACGCGCAGACCCCCCACGGGCGCGCTCGAGCCGTTACGGCTGCGCTGCCGACCTGCTGTGATGCCGTCCCCGGCCATGGTGCTCCCCCTCGTTGGTACCCAACACTTGAAACGCTTCGAAACGCTGAGAAAGTCCTACGGAACCTCGGCCGGCCGGCCGTTCGGCGTGGTCGCCGCGCGCAGCGCGACGATCTCCTTCTCGAACTCGTCCAGCGAGTCGAACGACTTGTAGACGCTGGCGAAACGCAGGTACGCCACCTGGTCCAGCTCGCGCAGCGGGCCCAGGATGGCCAGGCCCACGTCGTGGCTCGGGATCTCGGCGGCGCCCCTGGCCCGCACCGTCTCCTCGACCTTCTGCGCCAGCAGCGCGATCGAGTCCTCATCCACGGGCCGGCCCTGGCACGCCTTGCGCACCCCGCTCATGATCTTGGTGCGGGAGAACGGCTCGGTGACGCCGCTGCGCTTGACGACCGCCAGCACCGCCTCCTCCACCGTGGTGAACCGCTTGCCGCACTCGGGGCACGACCGGCGGCGACGGATCAACTGGCCGTCGTCCGCCTCGCGCGAGTCCACCACGCGCGAGTCGGCGTGCCGGCAGTACGGACAGCGCACCGGCGTTCCCCTCTCCTGAACCACCCTCCGGGCACAGCAAACCAGCGCCCACCTGCGTGGGACGCTGTGTATGACGTGTGGAGGACGCCGGGGTGAAACCCCAACCTGTGGATGACTTACACGCTTGTAACTACTAGATGTTGTGCCTGACGTTATGCCGATGCGGACGCAGGCGCAAGCCAACGGCGCGTCGCCGCGCCGGTAAATTTGGTCTCGACACGTGCGGTGCACCGGCGATCACCGGCCGTCCCGACAGTGTCCGGGCGTGTCCGTTTCATCCCCCACAGACACGCCGCACGTCACGAGCGCGGAAGCTCCAGCGTCTGGCCGGGGTGCACCACGTAGCCCTCGATGCCGTTGATCTCCCTGATCTCCGCCACGGCGGCATAGGGATCGCGGCGCGGCGCCGTGCGGGTGGCGATCGACCAGAGCGTGTCGTCGGGCTGCACCACCACCGATGGCGCCGGCACCGAGGGCGCCGGCCCGATCCGCGGCTGCTCGGCCCGCGAGGCGGTGGTCAGCAGGATGGCGCTCGCCACCGAGGCGAGCACGATGAAGAAGCCGAGCACGACGGCGCGTCCACGCCTGGTCAGACGCAACGGCGGGCGACGGTACGCGGTCGAGACCATCGACTTTCACCTCCTCGTACGAGCGTTCGATCGAACGCCCGTACGACGGTGTATCAGAACACGCGTACGGAAGTCGAGCACTTACGGGCGACACGCCGAAGCAAAGTCGTACAGATGTTTGAATATGTGGGACCTCGCCCATAAGGTCTTGAGCAGAACCGGATGATCCGCCGATTCCCCACGGCGGTTCTCCGGCTACCGCGAGCGAAAGCGCCACGTGCCGGCGACGGCACCGGGCCGACAGGGAGGGCGGACGTGTCGACCGACGACCGGACGAGCCGGCAGCAGAAGCAGGACCACAGGCCAGAGTCGGCCGCGCGGCGGCGGGCGCCGGGCCGGGCCCGGAGCGCGGACGCCCCGCAGTTGCGATCGGTCACCGCGGTCAGCCAGTTTCCCGATCTGGTGACCGCCGACCTGACCGCGCGGCAGCGGCGGATCCTCGAGTTCATCCGCGACTGGGTGGAGCGGTACGGCTATCCGCCCAGCGTGCGTGAGATCGGCGAGGCGGTCGGGCTGGTGTCGCCGTCGAGTGTGGCGTACCAGTTGAAGGCCCTGGAGGCCAAGGGCTTCCTGCGCCGCGACCCCAACCGGCCGCGCGCGGTCGACGTCCGCTCGCCCAGTGAAATGGTCGACGACGAGACGCTGCGCTCGGCCCGCCCGACGCCGGCCTACGTGCCGCTGGTCGGCCGCATCGCCGCCGGTGGGCCGATCCTGGCCGAGCAGGCGGTGGAGGACTTCTTCCCGCTGCCGCGCGAGCTGGTCGGCGAGGGCGAGGTCTTCATGCTCGAGGTCAAGGGCGACTCGATGATCGACGCGGCGATCTGCAACGGCGACTGGGTCGTCGTGCGGCAGCAGCCGACGGCGAACGCGGGCGACATCGTCGCGGCGATGATCGACGGCGAGGCGACCGTGAAGAGCTACCGCCAGCGTGACGGGCACGTGTGGCTGATGCCGGCGAACCCGGCCTTCGACCCGATCCCCGGCGACATGGCCAGCATCATGGGTCGTGTCGTGGCCGTGCTGCGCCGAATCTGAGGGCCCGGTCCGCGGGATCAGCGGCCGTAAGGTGCGCGGCCGTCGATGTCGCGATCGCGACCGTCGCCCCGGTTGGGCGGAGGGCCGTAGGCGCCGCCACCCTGCGGCGGCCGCGGCTGGCCCTGCGGCGGGCGCGGCTGACCCTGCGCGGGACGGCCACCCTGCGGCGGACGCGGCTGACTCTGCGGCGGGCGCGGCTGGCCCTGCGGAGGCCTCGGCTGACCACCCTGAGGGGGACGCGGCTGACTCTGCTGCGGGCGCGGCTGGCCCTGAGGGGGTCGCGGCTGCCCCTGCGGTGGGCGCGGCTGACCCTGCGGGGGCCGACCGCCCTGCGGCGGGCGGGGCTGGCCCTGCGGGGGACGCGCGCCGTTGACCGGCGGGCGGCCCGCACCGGCGCCGGCCGGCGTCCGGCTCCCGCCGTAGACACCCGGCCCACCTGCCGCCGGTTTGGCGCCGGCGGGCTTCGCACCGTAGACCGGCCCGCCGGCCCGGGGCTTGGCGCCGCCGTACACACCGGGCCCGGCCGCCGCGCCACCGACGCTGAGCAGCTCGGTCTCGGCGTCGGCCGGTTTCGGCCCGTCGCCCTTCGTGCTCTTGAGGACCGGGTCCGGCGCCGGCTTCTTGCGCGCCTGCCTGATCCCGAAGACCCCGAAGCCGACCAGGATCGCGCCGAGCACACCGACGCCACCCACCAGGTACGTGATGTCGTTGATGCTCAGGTTGGCGAACCAGGACGGCCCGTCCTTGGGCGCCGCCGCCGCTCCACCGGCCGCGGCCTTGGTGGTCGCCACGTTCGCCACGGGCGTGTAGCGCAAGATGTAGTTGTCACCGGTCTCGGGCTCACCCTGCATGTCGGAGACCGTGTAGAAGTACTTGCCGTCGGGGCTGTAGGTGATCGCCTCGCCGAGCGGCTCGTTGGGCAGCGGCGTCACCCGCGGCGTCGCCTTCAGCGCGGCGAGCACGTCGCCGCCGGTCACCGGCCACTCCAGCGCGTCGAGATAGGTACGCAGCACGACCTTGGTCGTGCCCGGCGCGACCGCGCCACCGTCGATGGTCCCCTTGAACAGCCGAGAGACGGAGTTGCCGGCCGTGTTGCTCGGCGGGACGGTGACCTCACCGGCCTTCTTGAGCGCCACGCCGGCGTCGCTGTTCTTCTTGAGCTTCGCCGTCGGCGTGTAGAGCGTGGCCGCGCGGCCGATCTCCTTGGTCACGATGATCGGGGTGCCGTCGCCGTTGAGCAGCAGCGCCTCGGCGTCGTGGCCGCCGTCCGGGTATCGCATGCGGAACAGCTCGGGCCGATCCGACCCGTCGACCGGCATGGACCAGAGGGCGATGGTCTCGCGGTCCTTCTTGTTGTCGCCGATGTCGGCGATCCACAGCGTCTCGCCGTCGGGCGACAGCACCATGTCCTCGGTGTCGCGCGGGCCGGAGCCGCTGAAGCTGACCGTCTTGTCAACATTGCACTTGTTGTCGAGGAAGAAGACCCGCTTGTGGCTGGCCTTGAGGGTGCTGTCGTTGATCACGATGAAACCGTCGTCGACGGCCACGATGCCGGACAGCTCGTCGAGCCGCTCATCACTGACCTTGCACACCTTCTTGCCGGCCTGGGCCTGCGCGGCGCCGGCCCCGGCGTCCTCCGCGAAGGCGGTGCCGGCGCCGACCATGACCAGCCCGGAGGCCAGCAGGACCGACACCACGAGACGCCGCATCCGATCAGTGTCGCACGCGGCGTCTCGTGCATGGTGTCACGTGTGGATCACCACAGCTCAAGGCCTTCTATCAACGCGTGTACGCAGACAGATCGGCGGCCAGCTGCTCGTCGACGCGGACGTGCAGCTCGGTGCCCTCCTCGGTGTGCCGGGTGGTGAGCACCTGTCCGGCCCGGTGGATCCGAGCGGTCAGATCGGCCCGGTCGTACGGGAGCACGATGTGCAGCTCGACCGCCGGGCGTGGCAGATGCGTCTCGATCGCCCGCCGCAGCTCCTCGATGCCGAGACCGGAACGGGCCGACACGAACACCGCGTCCGGCCAGGTCCGCTTGAGCCGCAGCAGCGTCTCCTCCTCGGCCACGTCGACCTTGTTGATCACCAGCAGCTCGGGGATCCGGTCGGCGCCCACCTCGGCGAGCACCTCGCGCACCGCGCTGACCTGGCCCTCGGGGTCGGGGTGCGCGCCGTCGACGACGTGCAGCACGAGATCGGCGTACGACACCTCCTCGAGGGTCGAGCGGAACGCCTCGACGATCTGGTGCGGCAGGTGCCGGACGAAACCGACCGTGTCGGACAGCGTGTAGACGCGGCCGTCCTCGGCGGCGGCCCGGCGGGTGGTCGGGTCGAGGGTGGCGAACAGCGCGTCCTCGACCAGCACGCCGGCCTGGGTCAGGCGGTTGAGGAGGCTGGACTTGCCGGCGTTGGTGTAGCCGGCGATGGCCACCGCGGGCACGCCGTTGCGGGTGCGGCGGGACCGCTTGGTCTGCCGCACCGTACGCATCGCCTTGATCTCCCGCCGCAGCCGGGCGATCCGCGTGTTGATCCGGCGCCGGTCGGTCTCCAGCTTGGTCTCACCGGGACCACGCAGACCCACGCCGCCGCCCGCGCCGCCGGCGCGACCGCCGGACTGCCGGGACAGCGTCTCGCCCCAGCCGCGGAGGCGAGGCAGCAGATACTGCAACTGGGCCAGCTCGACCTGCGCCTTACCCTCTTTGCTCTTCGCGTGCTGGGCGAAGATGTCCAGGATCAGCGCGGTCCGGTCGACCACCTTGACCTTGGTCTGCTGCTCGAGGTTGCGCAGCTGGGATGGCGACAGCTCGCCGTCGCAGACGATGGTGTCGGCGCCGGTGGAGAGCACCACGTCGCGCAGCTCGTCCACCTTGCCCCGGCCGATGAAGGTGGCCGGGTCGGGGCGGCCGCGACGCTGGATCAGGCCCTCGAGGACCTGGGAGCCGGCGGTCTCGGCGAGGAGGGCGAGCTCGGTCAGCGAGTTCTCCGCCTCGGCGACCCCGCCCTCGGTCCACACGCCGACCAGGACGACCCGCTCCAGCCGCAGCTGCCGGTACTCGACCTCGGTGATGTCGGTGAGCTCGGTGGAGAGCCCGGCGACGCGCCGCAGCGACTGCCGCTCCTCCAGCTCCAGCTCACCCGTGGTGACTTCAGGTTCGGTTAGCTCTGTACGCAAAAGGTGACCTCCTCGGCACCGATCGTGGCACGCCCAGGCCAGGGGCGCATCCAGATAACCGTGCCGGACGTTTGTCGCAGAGTGTCTGACTTCTCAGTAAGCACCTCGGTGGATTCTCCTATTCCGGACGAGCGAGAATGCGGTGACTCACCCGCCAACGTCGGAGGGACCACCGTGGTGACCACCCGCCTGCCCAGCGCAGGGTTCTCGATCACTATCCGGATCGCCGTGACGGCCGACGCGTCGTCCATCGGTCGCCTCACCACCTGCGTCGGAGAGGCCGGTGCGATCGTCACGGCGCTCGACGTCGTCGACTCCGACTCCACCCATGTGCTCGTCGACCTCACCTGTGACACCGCCGACTCCTCGCACGCCGATCAGGTGGTGAAGCAGCTCGAGGAGCAGGACGGCGTCGACGTCCGCAAGGTGTCCGACCGCACCTTCCTGCTGCACCTCGGCGGCAAGATCGAGGTTTCGTCGAAGGTGGCGCTGCGCAACCGCGACGAGCTGAGCCGGGCGTACACGCCGGGTGTGGCCCGGGTGTGCATGGCGATCGCCGAGAACCCCGCGGACGCCCGCCGGCTGACCATCAAGCGCAACACCGTCGCGGTCGTCAGCGACGGGTCGGCGGTGCTGGGGCTGGGCAACATCGGGCCGGCCGCGGCGATGCCGGTGATGGAGGGCAAGGCCGCGCTGTTCAAGCGGTTCGGCGGGGTCGACGCCTGGCCGGTCGTGCTCGACACGCAGGACACCGACGAGATCGTCAACATCGTGCGGGCGATCGCGCCGGCCTACGGCGGCATCAACCTGGAGGACATCGCGGCGCCGCGGTGCTTCGAGATCGAGATGCGGCTGCGCGAGCTGCTCGACATCCCGGTGTTCCACGACGACCAGCACGGCACCGCGATCTGCGTGCTGGCCGCGCTGACCAACGCGCTGCGCGTGGTGGGCAAGAATCTGGCGGACGTGAAGGTCGTGGTCTCCGGTGCGGGTGCGGCGGGCACGGCGATCATGAAACTGCTGCTGCGTCAGGGCGTGGGCGACATCATCGCGTACGACCGGGCGGGCGCCCTGCACCGCGGCCTGGCCGACATGAACCCGACCTGGCAGTGGCTCGCCGAGAACACCAACAAGCAGCAGTACCAGGGCGACCTGGCCGGCGCCATCGTGGGCGCGGACGTGTTCATCGGCGTCTCGGCGCCGAACCTGCTGACCGGCGCGGACATCGCCCGGATGGCAGACAAGTCGATCGTCTTCGCCCTGGCCAACCCCGACCCGGAGGTGGACCCGCGGGAGGCCCGGCAGCACGCCGCGGTGGTCGCGACCGGCCGCTCCGACCAGCCCAACCAGATCAACAACGTGCTCGCCTTCCCCGGCGTCTTCCGCGGCATGCTCGACGTCAGCGCGAAGGAGTTCACCGAGGAGATGGCGCTGGCCGCGGCCCGGGCGATCGCGGACGTGGTCGGCGAGGACAAGCTCAACCCGACGGTGATCGTGCCCAGCGTCTTCGACGCGCGGGTCACCCCGGCGGTGGCGGCGGCGATCCGCGCGGTGGTGAAGGGAACCCCACCCCCGCAGAACCCCGCCGCGGCGCCCGAGCCGGACCTCGAGGCGGCCCCGGAGGAGACCTTCTAGGCGACACTCCAGCCGGTCAGCTCGCCGGCCCGATCGGTGATCAGGCCGGCCACGCCGGCCTTCACCAGGGCCGGCCACTCGGCGAGGTCGTTGGCCGTCCAAGCCATCACGTCGATGCCCGCACCGATCAGCTCGGCGACCGTCGCCGCGTCGCCGAGCACATCCTTGACCGTCGGGTTGCAGCAGACCACGTCCAGCTCCTTCGCCAGCCGGACGGTGTCCTCCTCGAAGCGCAGGCGCAGCAGACCCCGCCGCACACCGGGCTCGACGTCGCGGACGGTGCGGATCACCTCGGGGTCGAAGCTCTGCACGATGGTCCGGTCCAGCGGGGCCATGCCGAGGATGCGGGCCACCTCGTCGCGCGAGGCGGGCGGTTTGATCTCGAGCAGGAGCGACGCCGTCCCGCAGGCGTCGAGCACCTCGCTGAGCAACGGCACCCGCACGCCGGCGAAGGCGGTCGAGAACCACGACCCGGCGTCGAGCTCGCGCAGCTGCGCCACCGGGAAGTCCCAGACGTGGCCCGAGCCGTCGGTGGTGCGGTCGACGGTCCGGTCGTGGATGACCACCGGCACGCCGTCGGCCGAGGTGCGCACGTCGAACTCCACCAGCGTGGCGCCGGCCCGGACCGCGCCGGCCAGGGCGGGCAGCGTGTTCTCCGGCGCCACCCACGAATACCCGCGGTGCGCCACACGCTGCAGCATCAGAGCAGGACCTCGCCCGTGGCCACGAGCACCGCCGGGCCCGCCAGCCACCACTGGCCCTCCGGCGTGGCGGTGACGGTCAGGCGCCCGCCCGGCACGTCCACGGTCACGACGCCGTGGGTGCGCCCGGCGTCGCGGAGCACGACGGCGCCGACGGCGAGCGCGCCGGAGCCGCAGGACAGCGTCTCGCCGGAACCCCGCTCGTGCACCCGCATCCGGACGTGCAGGTCACCGACGGGCGAGATGAACTCGACGTTGACGCCCTCGTCGAACAGCGATGCATCGTGGCCCGGCGGGACGTGCAGGTCGAGCGCGTCGAGTGGCGTGGAGATCGTGCAGACCAGGTGCGGGTTGCCGCAGTTCACGGCGACGCCGGGCACGGTCAGTGCGCCGATGGTCGCGGTGCCGGCCGCGTACACCCTCGGGGTTGTCATCCGAACGGAGATGTCGCTCGCGCCCATCACCGCATGCACCACGCCGGCTCGCGTCGCGACCGGCAGGCCGCCCTCGGGCGGCGTGGCCAACCCCTCCGTGACCAGGTAGCGGGTGAAGACGCGGACGCCGTTGCCGCACATCTCGGCGATCGACCCGTCGGCGTTCCAGTAGTCCATGAACCACTCAGCGTCGGAGGCCAACCCGGCGGCATCCGCGTGCTTGGCGCTGCGCACCACGTGCAGCACGCCGTCGGCGCCGATCCCCCGGTGCCGGTCGCAGAGCCGCGCCACCAGCGACGGCGTCAGATCGAGAGTGCCGTCGGGATCCGGCAGGATCACGAAGTCGTTGCCGGTGCCGTGTCCTTTGACGAATTTCATGTCGGTTGTCCGCCGCGGGTCAGATCGATGAGGAACACGCGCACCATCATCGCGTAAGCGACAGCGCGTCGGCCAACAGTGTGTGCGACGTCCCGTCCAGCCAGTGGATCCGCGGGTCGCGGCGGAACCAGGACCGCTGCCGCCGGACGAACCGCCGCGTCGCCCGGGTGGTCTCCGCGCGGGCCTGCTCCTCGGTGAGCGTGCCGTCGAGCTGGGCGAGGGCCTGCTGATAGCCCAGAGCGCGGGATGCCGTCCGGCCCTCGCGCAACCCGCGTCTCTCCAGCTCGGCGACCTCGTCCAGCAGGCCGTCGGCCCACATCTTGTCGACCCGCCGCTCGATGCGGTCGTCGACATCGGCGTCAATTCCGATTTGTACTGAATCGAAGAACGGTACCGGCGACGGCAGCGAAGCCGTGAAGGGCCGCCCGGTCATCTCGATGACCTCCAGGGCACGCACGACGCGGCGGCCGTTGCTCGGCAGGATCTTGGCGGCGGCGGCCGGGTCGAGTTTCCGCAGCCGGTCGAACAACGGCTCCCCCTGCGCCCACTCGTTCTCCAGCCGCGCGCGCACCTCGGGATCCGTACCCGGGAACTCGAAGTCCTCGAGCACCGCACGGACATAGAGCCCCGACCCGCCCACCAGGAGCGGAACCCGCCCCCGGTCCGACATATCCGTCACCGCCGCGCGCGCGATCTGTTGAAACTCCGCGACGTTGGCCGGATAGGTGACATCCCAGATGTCCAGGACGTGGTGCGGCACGCCGTCGCGCTCCGCGGGCGACAGCTTGGCGGTCCCGATGTCCATCCCCCGATAGAGCTGCATCGAGTCCGCGTTCACCACCTCGCCGCCGAGTGCGTGCGCGAGTGCGACGCTCAACGCCGACTTGCCGGCGGCGGTCGGACCGACGACGGCGATCACCCGGGGATGGGCATGGTTCGGCACGGAGCAACGGTAGGACACCGTATGGTCACGGTCATCGGCGGGCAGTTGTTGATAACCGGGTTGGACCTGTGACAATGCGCGAGAAAGAATGCCTTGTGTGTGTGGCATTCCCCACTGCGCCATGGCGGTGACCGAGGGCGGCGCGGCCCCGGGCTCCGGGATAACGAGGATGGGCTGATGAGCGACTGGACAACCTTCGGACGAGTTGATGCCGACGGCACCGTCTACGTCAAGACCGCCGAGGGTGACCGGGTCGTCGGGTCGTGGCAGGCGGGCACCCCCGAGGAGGGGCTGGCTCACTTCGCTCGGCGGTTCGCCGATCTGGTCACCGAGGTCGACCTGATCGAAGCGCGCCTCAAGTCCGGCGCGGCCGACGCGGCCCACTCGCTGACCAGCGTCAAGCGCCTGCGCGCGCAGCTCGACGAGGCGCACGTGGTGGGCGACATCGACGGTCTCGCCGCTCGCCTCGACCGGCTGGCCACGGTCGCCGACGAGAAGGCGGGCGAGGCGCGCGTCGCCCGCGAGGCCGCGCGCGGGGAGGCGATCGCGCGCAAGACCGCGCTGGTCGAGGAGGCGGAGAAGATCGCCGCCGAGTCCACCGGCTGGAAGACGGCCGGCGACCGGCTCAAGGAGATCCTCGACGAGTGGAAGACGATCCGCGGCGTCGACAAGAAGACCGACGGCGAGTTGTGGAAGCGGTTCGCCGCCGCCCGCGACGGCTTCACCCGCCGCCGCGGCGCGCACTTCGCCACCCTCGACGGCCAGCGCAAGCAGGCGCAGCAGGCCAAGGAGGCGCTGGTCGCCGAGGCCGAGCAGCTCTCCGCCTCCAGCGAGTGGGGCCCGACCGCCACCCGGCTCAAGGAGCTGATGGGTGAGTGGAAGGCCGCGCCGCGCGCCGCGAAGGAGGCCGAGCAGCGGCTCTGGGAGCGGTTCCGGGCGGCGCAGGACGCCTTCTTCACCCGCCGCAGCGAGGTCTTCTCGGCCCGCGACGCCGAGTTCAAGGGCAATCTGGACCGCAAGCAGGCGGTGCTGGCCGAGGTCGAGGCACTGGACGTGGACGCCGACCCGCGCGCCGCGCAGAACAAGCTGCGCGACCTGCAGGCGGCCTGGCACGACGCGGGCCGGGTGCCGCGCGAGTCGTCGGCCGGGCTGGAGCGCCGCTGGCGGGCCGCCGAAGAGCGCATCCGGGTGGCGATGGACTCGGCCTGGCGCAAGACGACGCCGCAGGACAACCCGCTGCTCCAGCAGATGCGTGAGCAGGTGGCGGAGGCCGAGCAGCGCCTTTCTCGTGCCCAGGCAGCCGGTGACAGCCGGCGAATCAAGGAAGCCGAACAGGCGCTCGCATCCAAACGCCAATTCCTTGCCTTGGCCGAGCAAGCCAACTGAAGATCAAATTCATTCTTTGACTACGCGCCATCTGAGGTACTCGCCGCGACGGCCCGGCCAGGAGACTGGTCCGGGCCGTCGCTGCTTGCGGGCTATCCCGGTTGGTAGGGCGGGGCTACGCCCCACCCCCAGTGCGGGACGGGCGCCTTTCTGAAGACGTCCGCGCCGGGCTGGGAGTTCTGCTTGGCAAGGCGGGTGCCCCACTCGATGTAGCCGAGGAAGGCCGCTCGGAACTCCGGATCGTCCGGGAGCCCGGCGTCGTCGGCAGCGTCCTGAATGAGGCTGACCCATCGCCGGCGCTGCGGCTCGGTGATCGCGATGCCGATGTGCTTGGCCACCATGTGCGGATAGCCGCCGTGCTCGTCGGTGTAGGTGGCCGGCCCGCCGAACACCTCGGCCAGCCAGATCGCGACGTGCCGCGGGTGATGCGGGTCCATTCCCGCGAACAGCGGCCCGATCAGGTCGTCCGCCAGCACCTTGGCGTAGAAGGACTCGGTGAGCCGCTCGAACGCCGCGGTGCCGCCGGCCCACTCGAACAGGGTTGGTGTGCTCATGAAGATCAGCCCAGCACGGCGGCCCGCCGTCAACAAGTACGCACATAATGGTGCGTGCCCAAGACGTACTCGTGCCCGGTCGAACTCACCATCGACGTGGTCGGCGGGCGCTGGCGCACGGTCATCCTGTCCCGGCTCAAGGAGGGCGTGCACCGGTACGGCGAGCTGCGCCGTCTCATCCCGGGCGTCAGCGAGAAGATGCTGACCCAGCGGCTGCGCGAGCTGGAGGCCGACGGCCTGGTGTCGCGGCGCGACCTCGGCACGAACCCGCCGCACGTCGAATACGACCTGACCGACGAGGGCCGCAGTCTCGCGCCGGTGCTGCAGGCCCTCTACGACTGGGGCGTGGCCCGCGCCGCCCGCACCGGCGACACCTTCCTCTGAAGTGGTAGCTCACCCACGTGTCCGGCGCTCGGATAGGTGGCTGGGCTACCACTTTCCGGCGGCCGGCAACGCGCTAGACGGAGCAGCCGCCGGTCGTCGCGGGCAACGGCGCGGGGACGCCGATCGTCGGCAGGCCCAGGTTGACGCCCGGCAATTTCGGGGTGTGGCCCGCCTCCCACGCGTCGCCCGCGCGGGTGCGGCGGTGGCTCAGCGGCGCGCCGTCGGCGTTCAGGTGGTGCGGCGCCGCGTAGGTGATGACGGTCTGCACCACGTCACCGGGCCGCGGCGCGGTGTCGCCGACCGCGAAGTGCACCAGCCGCCCGTCCCGTGCCCGGCCGCTCAGCCGGCCCGTACGCTCGTCCTTGCGCCCCTCGCCGACCGCCACCAGCACCTCGACGGTCCGCCCGACGAGCTTCTTGTTCTCGTCCCAGGTGATGTCCTCGAGCAGGGCGATCAACCGCTCGTACCGGGCCTGCACGACCGCTTTCGGCACCTGCTCCGCCATCACCGCGGCGGGCGTTCCGGGACGCTTCGAATACTGGAAGGTGAACGCGCTGGAGAACCGCGCCCGGCGCACGACCTCGAGGGTCTGCTCGAAGTCCTCCTCGGTCTCGCCCGGGAAGCCGACGATGATGTCGGTGGTGATCGCGGCGTCCGGCATCGCGGCCCGGACGTGATCGATGATGCCGAGGTACTTCTCCTGGCGGTAGCTGCGGCGCATGGCCTTGAGCACCCGGTCGGAGCCGGACTGCAGCGGCATGTGCAGCGAGTGGCAGACGTTCGGCGTCTCGGCCATCGCGGCGATCACGTCGTCGGTGAAGTCCTTGGGGTGCGGGCTGGTGAACCGCACGCGCTCGAGCCCGTCGACCTCGCCGCAGGCGCGCAGCAGCTTGCCGAAGGCGAGCCGGTCGCCGAACTCGACGCCGTAGGAGTTCACGTTCTGCCCGAGCAGCGTGACCTCGGAGACGCCCTCGGCGACCAGCGCCTCGACCTCGGCGAGGATCTCGCCGGGCCGGCGGTCGCGCTCCTTGCCACGCAGCGCCGGCACGATGCAGAAGGTGCAGGTGTTGTTGCAGCCCACCGAGATGGAGACCCAGCCGGCGTACGTGGACTCGCGGCGGGTGGGCAGGGTGGACGGGAAGACCTCGAGCGACTCGAGGATCTCCACCTCGGCGGCCGCGTTGTGCCGGGCCCGCTCGAGCAGCACCGGCAGCGAGCCGATGTTGTGGGTGCCGAAGACCACGTCGACCCACGGCGCCCGTTTGACGATGTCGCCGCGGTCCTTCTGCGCCAGGCAGCCGCCGACGGCGATCTGCATGTCGGGGTTCTTCACCTTGCGTGGCCGCAGGTGGCCCAGGTTGCCGTAGAGGCGGTTGTCCGCGTTCTCCCGGACCGCGCAGGTGTTGAAGACGACCACGTCGGCCGCGTCGGCGTCGGCCGCGCGGACGTACCCCGCATCCTCCATCAGACCGGAGATGCGTTCGCTGTCGTGCACGTTCATCTGACAGCCGTACGTGCGCACGTCATAGGTGCGTGGGTTACTGGTCATGGCAAGGAACCAGGGTAGTCCGTCGCGCGCCGCGCCGGTCAGGCGGCGGTTCGCCGACCCCCGCGATCGTGCGGCGCCGACTAGAGTGACCCATCCGGGTGATTTGAGAACGGGGAGTCCGCATGACCCGAGTCGCGGCAGCGCTCTGTGCCCTGGTGCTGACCCTTGCCTTGGCCGCGTGCGACGGCGACGACCCGGCCGCCGGGGGCACCGGCAACGGCTTCGCCGCGGGTTCGACAATGGAACGCCTGAACAAGGCCCAGAAGATCCGGGTCGGCACGAAGTTCGACCAGCCCGGGTTTGGCCTCAAGGGCGCCGACGGCGTGCCCGCGGGCTTCGACGTGGAGATCGCCAAGCTGGTCGCCAAGGCGCTGGGCATCCCGGCCGACAAGATCGACTGGGTCGAGACCCCGTCGAACGTTCGCGAACAGGCCATCCGCGAGGACAAGGTGGACATCGTGGTCGCCACCTACACGATCAACGAGGAGCGCAAGAAGCTGGTGTCCTTCGCCGGTCCGTATTATCTGGCCGGTCAGTCGCTGCTGGTCAAGGCCGACGACAACTCGATCACCGGACCGGAGTCGCTGCGCAACGGCACCGTGCGGGTCTGCTCGGCGGACAAGTCCACCGCGGCGTCGAACATCGAGGAGTTCCTGACCGACAAGTCGGACCAGCTCGTCCTCTTCAACACCTATCAGAAGTGCGTGGACGCGCTGAAAGAGGGACAGGTCGACGCGGTCACCACCGACAACGTCATTCTCAGCGGCTTCGTGTCGGTCAGCGACGACGCGTTCAAGCTCGCCGGCCCGACCTTCACCACGGAGCCGTACGGCATCGGCCTGAGCAAGGACGACAAGGTCTTCCGCGACTTCATCAACGACTCGCTGGAGACCGCATTCCAGGACGGGTCGTACCGCGATGCGTGGAAGAAGACCGCCGGGAAGTTCGACACGACCGAGTTGAAGATTCCGGCCGTCGAGCGCTACTGACCGGCGCGCCGGCCCCTCACGCGGCGTTCCGCTCCGGGGCCACCGCGCAGGCCGGGTCGGAGCCGGTGCACGGGCGTACGTTCCGGCGTTCCGTACCCTCATCGGTGTCGGTCTCGTCGACATGCACCACCCGCACCGTCCCGTCCGGCTCGGCCAGCACGTACCTGGTGGGATTGAGCGACTCGTCGGGAAGCAGCAGCGAGGCACCCAGAAGGACCGCGACGGCGGCCGCGTGCTCGCTCTCGGTCCCGTCCGGGACGGCACCCATCAGGTAGAGGTCGATCGTTGTCGGGAAGTCGCCACCGACGTGGTAGATGTCGCACAGCACGGCAGAATCGACGGGGTTCTCGGCCATCCCCCGCACCGGACGGCCGAGAACGGCGGAGATGGCGGATCGGATGGGGGCCTCGTCGACCCGTCCGGCGGCGCTCCAGTTCCAGATACCGCTCATCGTGGACACCTTTCCATCCGCGAATCTCTGTGTTACCGCTCCGTGACCATTCTCGGGGCTAACCGATACACCCGCGCCCCTAGAGTGGCCCCAACCGAGTGAACCGACGCAAGCCGTCGGACGAAGGGAAGCGGTGGTCCGACGGTGGCTGACGACAAGGCTCTCATCGTCCTCGACAAGGTCAACAAGTGGTTCGGGCAGCTGCATGTCCTGCAGGACGTCGACCTGTCCGTGGACCGCGGTGAGGTCGTGGTCGTCATCGGGCCGTCCGGTTCGGGCAAGTCGACGCTCTGCCGCGCGATCAACCGGCTGGAGCCGATCAACTCCGGCACCATCACGTTCGACGGGCAGCAACTGCCGGCCGAGGGCAAGGCCCTGGCCCGGCTGCGCAGCGAGGTCGGCATGGTGTTCCAGTCGTTCAACCTGTTCGCGCACAAGACGATCCTGCAGAACGTGATGCTCGGCCCGGTGAAGGTCCGCGGGGAGAAATCGGCCGTCGTCCGCGAGCGCGCGATGAGCCTGCTCGACCGGGTCGGCATCGCCAGCCAGGCGGACAAATATCCGGCGCAGCTGTCCGGTGGCCAGCAGCAGCGGGTGGCGATCGCCCGCGCCCTGGCCATGCAGCCGAAGGCGATGCTCTTCGACGAGCCCACCAGCGCTCTCGACCCCGAGATGGTCGGCGAGGTGCTGGAGGTGATGACATCTCTGGCCCGCGAGGGCATGACCATGGTCGTCGTCACCCACGAGATGGGCTTCGCCCGGCACGCCGCCAACCGCGTGGTGTTCATGGCGGACGGCCAGCTGGTCGAGGAGGCCGCGCCCGCCGAGTTCTTCGCGAACCCCAAGTCGGACCGGGCCCGAGACTTCCTTTCCAAGATCCTGACGCACTGATCACCCACTTGAGGAGCGACACGATGCGCATCACACGGATGGCCGCTGTCATCGGCGCCGTCACCATGGCACTGGCCGTCGGGGCGTGCGGCGGCGACGACGACGCCGGCGGCGGCGGAACCGGATCGGCGGCCAGTGGCGTCGTCGGCAAGGCCGAGTCCGCCAAGAAGCTGGTCATCGGCGTCAAGAACGACCAGCCCGGCCTCGGACTGCAGACCGGCGGGACGTATGCCGGCTTCGACATCGAGATCGGCAAGATCATCGCCAAGGGCCTCGGCGTGCCGGAGACCGGCATCGAGTGGAAGACCACCGTGTCGGCCAACCGCGAGCCGTTCATCCAGCAGGGCCAGGTCGACCTCGTCGTCGCGACGTACACGATCAACGACGAGCGCAAGAAGGTCATCAACTTCGCCGGGCCGTATTTCGTCGCCGGTCAGGACCTGCTTGTCCCGACCAACTCGCCGATCACCGGCCCGGAGAGCCTGGCCGGCAAGAAGGTCTGTTCCGTCTCCGGCTCCACGCCGGCCAAGCGCATCCAGACCGAGTACAAGGACGCGCAGCTGCAGCAGTTCGACACGTACTCCAAGTGCGTGCAGGCGCTGGCCGGCGGTCAGGTCGACGCGGTGACCACCGACGACATCATCCTGGCCGGCTACGCCAGCCAGGAGCAGTACGCCGGCAAGTTCAAGGTGGTCGGCAAGAAGTTCAGCGAGGAGCCGTACGGCGTCGGCCTGAAGAAGGACGACGTCACGGGCTGCAACAAGATCAACGACATCCTGAAGGCGTCCGCGACCGACGGTTCGTACAAGGCGGCGTGGGACTCCACCCTCGGCAAGAGCGGCACCGCCGCGCCCGAGCTGGACGTCGCCAAGCTGACGAACTGCCCGACCGCCTGACCCTTTCGAGTTGAGCGAGGCCGGGCGACCGGCCTCGCTTTTCTCAGCAGAAGAGCTCACCAACCCGGGAAGGGACGATGGACGTCTTCTCCGATCCCCTCAACGTCGATGTCTATCTCACCGGCTTCTGGTGGATCCTCCGTCTCACGCTGGCCGGAACGGTCGGTGCGCTGGTTCTCGGAGTCGTCCTCGCGGCCATGCGGGTCTCGCCCGTACCGGTCCTGCGAGGCTTCGGCGCGGCCTGGGTCAACATCTTCCGCAACACACCGCTGACCCTGATCGTCTTCTTCTGCTACTTCGGGCTGTTCTCGACGCTCGGGCTCAGCCTGGCCGACGACATCAACCTGAACAACTTCTGGCTCGGCGTCATCGGCCTGTCCGTCTACACGGCGGCGTTCGTCTGCGAGGCCATCCGGTCCGGTATCAACACGGTGCCGGCGGGTCAGGCCGAGGCCGCCCGCGCGGTCGGGATGAGCTTCATCCAGACCCTCACGATCATCATCCTGCCGCAGGCCGGGCGAGCCGTGGTCGCCCCACTGGGCAGCGTCTTCATCGCCCTGGCCAAGAACTCGACCATCGTCGGGACGATCGGCCTGGCCGAGTCCTCCAACGCGATGAAGGAACTGATCAACGCCAACGGCGACGCGGTGATCCCGATCTTCCTCGTCTTCGCCGGCACCTTCGCCGCCATCCTGATCCCCACCGGCTACCTGTTCGGCTGGCTGGCCAACCGTCTGGCGGTGAAGCGGTGAGCACCGACGCCGTCCTGTACGACCACCCCGGCCCGCGCGCCAAGGTGCGCAACACCACCCTGACCGTCGTCTTCGGCATCCTTCTGCTGCTGCTCCTCTACTGGATCTACACGAAGTTCGACGAGAAGGGCCAGTGGGCCGGGCCGCTGTGGAAGCCCTTCACCGAGTCGGAGACCTGGACCGAATACCTGCTGCCCGGTCTGTGGGCGACGATCAGCGCCGCGGCCCTGGCCATGGTGCTGTCGCTGATCTTCGGCCTCGTCTTCTCGGTGGGCCGGCTCTCCGACCACAGGTGGCTGAGCGTCCCGGCCGGCATCGTCGTCGAGTTCTTCCGCGCCGTGCCCCTCCTGCTGCTGATGTTCTTCATCTTCTACGGCGTGCCGTTCATCTCCGAACAGCCGATGGACCCGTTCTGGGCCGTGGTCATCGGCCTGACGCTCTACAACGGATCGGTGCTGGCCGAGGCGTTCCGCGCCGGGATCCGGTCGGTCCCCCGCGGCCAGAGCGAGGCCGGGTACGCGATCGGCATGCGCAAGAGCCTGGTGATGCGGGAGATCCTGGTGCCGCAGGCCGCGCGTGCGATGCTGCCCGTGATCGTCAGCCAGCTCGTCGTGCTGGTGAAGGACACCGCGCTGGGCTACATCATCGGCTACACCGAGCTGCTGCAGTCCGCGAACACCCTCGCGGCGAACTTCGGCAACATCGTCGCCGCCGCCATCGTCGCCGCGATCATGTACATCATCTTGAACGCCTCGCTGACGGCCTTCGCCGGCTATCTCGAGCGGCGCACCCGGCGCGTGGGCAAGGCTCCGAAGGGCAGGACGCCGGCTAGCGCGCCAGTTCCGTCACTCGAGACTCCCTGACGACCGTGACGCGGATCTGGCCCGGGTAGGTCAGCTCCTCCTCGATCTGCTTGGCCACGTCGCGGGCCAGCACGGCGGCGCCGATGTCGTCGATGTCGTCGGGGCGGACCATCACCCGGATCTCGCGGCCGGCCTGCATCGCGAAGACCTTCTCCACGCCGACCTTCCCGGCGGCGATCTCCTCGATGCGCTCGAGCCGCTTCACGTACGCCTCGAGACTCTCCCGCCGGGCGCCGGGCCGGCCGCCGGAACAGGCGTCCGCGGCCTGGGTCAGCACGGCCTCGATGGTCTGCGGCGGCACCTCGTTGTGGTGTGCCTCGATCGCGTGCACGACATCCTCGGACTCGCCGTACTTGCGGGCCAGGTCGGCGCCGATCAGGGCGTGGCTGCCCTCGACCTCGTGGGTCAGCGCCTTGCCGATGTCGTGCAGGAACGCCGATCGCTTCATGGTCGGCACGTCCAGACCCAGCTCGGCGGCCATGATGCCGGCGATGTGCGCGGTCTCGACGAGATGCTTGAGCACGTTCTGCCCGTAGCTGGTGCGGTAGCGCAACCGGCCCAGCAGGGTGGCCAGCTCGGGGTGGATGTCGGTGATGCCGACGTCGACCAGCGCCTCCTCCGCGGCCCGGTCGCAGAGCCGCTCGACCTCGTTCTTGGCGGTGTCGAACACCTCCTCGATCCGGTGCGGATGGATGCGGCCGTCCAGCACCAGCTTCTCCAGCGTGAGGCGGCCGACCTCGCGGCGCACCGGGTCGAAGCAGGAGAGCAGCACCGCCTCGGGGGTGTCGTCGATGATCAGGTTGACCCCGGTGGTCGACTCGAAGGCCCGGATGTTGCGGCCCTCACGGCCGATGATCCGGCCCTTCATCTCGTCGCTGGGCAGGTGCAGCACACTGACGACGCTCTCCGCGGTCTGCTCGCTGGCGATCCGCTGGATGGCGTCGACCACGATGTGCCGGGCGCGGGTGTCGGCCGTCCGCTTGGCGTCGCTCTCGATGTCGCGGACCAGGATCGCGGCCTCGCGCTTGGCCTGCGCCTCGATGTTCTCGATCAGTTCGCCGCGGGCGACGTCGGCGGTCAGGCCGGCGATCCGTTCCAGCTCCTTGCGGCGGTTCTCCTCCGCGGCGGTGACCTCGGCCTCGCGGCTCAACAGCGCGGCCTCGCGGGTGACCAGGTCGGCGTCCATCGCGGCCAGGCGGCGCTCCCGCTCGACGAGGCGCTCGACCTCCTCGGCGTGCAGGCGCTCCCGCTCGTCGATCCGGGCGGCGCGGCGCTCGACCTCGGCGGCGTGCTCCTTGGCGGTGGCGTTGAGGAGGGCGACCTCGCGCTCGCCGCTGCGGCGGGCGGCGGTGCGGGCCTGCTCGGCGTCGGTCTCGGCCTGGCGGTGGGCGTGCTCGAGGATGGTGTCGGCCTCCTCGTGGGCCGCCTCGAGGACCCGGCGCGCCTCGGCGCGGGCGGCGTTGGCCTCGGCCTTCGCGGCGGCGGCCTCGGCGCGGACGGAAGCAGCCTTCGCCTTGGCGTCGTCCACCTGATCCTGGCGGTCCTTGGCCTCGAGCTTGCTGCTCTGCATCGTGCGCAACGCCCGGGAGCCGAGGACGAGGCCGCCCCCGACGAACGCGGCGAGAACGACGATCGCCACCACCAGCACCCAATCCAGGGCGGTCATCTCGCCGTGTCTCCCTTCGCCGCGCGGCCCGCCGCCACGCTCCCCGCGCACAGTGCCGCCGGGGAAGGCCTCGTCCGACCAAGGCGCAAGACCGCAGGGTCCATCGACCGGCGACGCGTTCGGGCGTCCTCCGGTCGACCGCGAGATGAGATCACCGGCCCGTCGCGCGGTCAGCGATGGGTACCGTCCTCAGCCCCGCCACCGCCCTTGACCGGACTGAGGGCAGAGCCAACTATTTGATGCCGAGATGTAATGCGTTCTATGTTGTGCCTGTTGCTTGCGATGGTCGGACGAACCTTTGTAACGCGAGGCTAGGTCGCGGATGGCGGTCCGGTCAAGGACTCATGATTCGGCAGCGAACGGGACGTACGGCGCAGACCCACACAGACCCAGCTCAGGGACGTGATGGGCATTTCAGGCGTACCGGGCCCACACATCTCGCATCGGAGCCCAGTCCTCCGCCACACCCGATTTCCAGAACGCCAGCATGTACGCCGCAACCGGAGTCTGCGTGTCATCCCACCAAATTCCGGCGACGGTCTGCCGCACTTTGCTCTCCTCGACCGTGTAGGCGTACTCGACGTAGCTGCCGTTGGTCCGCCCACTCGGTGTGGCCCGGTCGCCCGCCGGTCCGACCCCGGGGGTCAACGTCCGCGCGTCCACGTTCTGGCTGAGCGTCTTGACCCGGGCCTTGTCCCGGTCCGCGGTCGTCGCATACTCCGCGAAGACCACCGTCATGCCGTCGAGCCGGCACCGCACGCGGGTCTTCTCACCGTTGTTGAGGCTCGGGCCGCCGGGGGTGCCGCTGCGGTCGCAGCTGGAGAGGTAAGGAAGCCAGTCCTGCGAGATCGGGGCGAGGGCGCCGGTCAGCTTGGCCTGGTTGATGGCCGCCTGGGACTGCTCGTAGACCCCGAGCGACGGCTCGGCCGACGGTGTGGGCCCGCCGGTCTGCTCGGGCGCGGCGGTGCCGGCGGTCTCCCGGCCGAGGAAGAAGCCGCCCGCTCCGAAGAGCAGAAGTCCGGCCACGAGCCCGGCGAGGATGCCGAGCAGGAGCTTGTTGCGCTGCGGGGGCGGGGAGGGCTCGATCCGGGGGCCGGGCCGGGCGACGGGCTCGAACCCGAACCGATCCGGACCGGCATCGAAGCCGTACCGGCCGTCGCCGCCGGCGCCGAATTCTCCGCCGCCGCCGAACGGCGGCTCGTGCCGATCTCCTCCGAACGACGGCTCGTGCCGATCTCCTCCGAACGGCGGCTCGTGCCGATCTCCTCCGAACGGCGGCTCGTGCCGATCTCCTCCGAACGGCGGAGCGCCCGACGACGGGCCGAGGCCGTGCTGATCCTCGCCCGCGGCGACGGCACCGCCGGACGACGGGCCGGCACCGAATCGGGGGCCGCCGGAGGAGGGGCTAAGGCCGAACTCGTCGAACTCCCCTCCCGGGGAGGGTGTGACCGGCAGTCCGTGGGCGTCGACGGCGTCGCTGGAGGTCGGCGCGGCAGCGGCGGGAGGCGTGGTCCATTGGGGGACGCCGGAGCTCGGCGCGGAAGGGATGCCGGAGTTGGGCGCGGCGCCGTAGGCCGGGCCGGAACTCGGCGCGGCGCCATATGCCGGACCCTAACTCGGGGGGGCGGCGTAAGCCGCTCCCGAAGACCGCGCGGGACCGTAAGCCGCGCCCGA